>CACXDF010000254.1 GCA_902766325.1 uncultured Eubacteriales bacterium
CATTACGCTGAAAAATACGGTTGGAAACAGGTTTACGACACATCGGGAAAAGATGAAAAATGGCTGATAAATTCCGAATTCTTCGATGCGCTTAATAAGTCGCTTGTCTTTCTGGCCCGTCCCGAACGTGTGGTAGCCGAATATTCCGATTATGCCATCGTCTCCGGCAGTTGGTTCGTTCGCCTCCCCGATACCGTAAAAAAACTGGAAAAGATACTCTCTTATCTCGATCGGAACTTTATCGCCATCGGCGGCATCGGAGGGCTGGAAGAACGCGCCGTCGTTTCGGCGGCTTCGCGGTATAGCGGTACGTTCGTTTTCTCCGCCGGCATGGCTCACGTCGCCGTATTATCTTCTTTTCAGCCGGAAAACGCCCGGATAGAGAGCGTCAATACCCCCGCCGGCATCAAAAAACAAACGAAAGACGCGGTCAAAGAAAAGCCGGACAATAAGCACACCGTTTGCGTTATGCTTTCGGACGGCGATAATATGCGATTTACCGCCGGCGAGGCCCTCGTGTACGACTCGTATTACGGGAGCGAACGGAGAGAGGAAAGCCTCTCTTGCAATTACGGCATGTCCGGCGCTTGCGCCCTCATTACCCCCATCGTTCTTCTTTCTTATTACGACAGAATGTATACGTCCGAAGATTTCGTTATGCAACTCGGTTCCGTCGGGTACGTTTATCCCTCTCATTGGAGGGACGACGAAGCCTTTAAAAAAGTCACCGACCTGCTCGTAGAAAGTATGGAAGTGTCGGATATCCGTATTGTGGAACTCATGGACGACGATTCTTTTTTGGGTGGAGTGGACTTCCCGAGTCGCTTCAAAAAGCTCAAGCCTCAATTCGACAAATATACTTGTTACGATCAAGTAGACGGATGTCTGTTCATCGACTTTATGGGACTGTACGCCGGGTATAAAGGTAAAATGTGCTGGTCGAACGGTAAACCCGTCGTTTCCGCGCGTTATTCTATTTGGAACTCGATCGATAACACGCTAGCGTCCGATCAAAACGACGTCGAGGGCATCGCCAAAGCCATCAACGCCTCCTCTCGCGACGTAAGCAGCGAAGACGCCTATTCTTTCGTCATCGTCCACGTCTGGAGCGGATTGGACGAGAACGGCAATTTAGTCCCCAGAGGCGACACCATGGCCGGCGTGGAAAAGCTGATCTCCCTTTTGGACGACGACGTAGACGTCGTTACCGCGACCGAATTCATCTCCCGCATCAAAAACAACGTAACGGCCCGATAGTTCCCGTCTGACCCGGTCAAAAAAACGAGCGACAACAAAATAAAAAAGAGTCCGATTTTGTACCGGACTCTTTCATAATCGTGCCGTTCGTTTGTCAGCCGATTTTTTACGGCGTTTCGGGAAATCGACTTAAAAATTGTTTGCGCTGATCTCGAAGTAGCTCTGCGGATGGTTGCAGGTGGGGCAGACTTCGGGCGCGGCGGTGCCGACGACGATATGACCGCAGTTGCGGCACTCCCATACTTTTACTTCGGACTTAGCGAAGACTTCGGCCGTTTCGATATTTTTCAGAAGAGCGCGATATCTTTCTTCATGGTGTTTTTCGATGGCGGCGACCAAGCGGAACTTTTTGGCGAGGTCAACAAAGCCCTCTTCTTCGGCTGTCTTTGCAAAGCCTTCGTACATATCCGTCCACTCGTAGTTTTCTCCGTCGGCGGCTTCCTTAAGGTTATCGGTCGTCTTGCCGATGCCCGCCAGTTCTTTCAGCCACATTTTGGCGTGTTCTTTTTCGTTATCGGCGGTCTTCAAAAAGATCTCCGAGATCTGTTCGTATCCTTCCTTCTTCGCGACGGAAGAAAAATAGGTGTACTTATTACGGGCCTGACTTTCTCCTGCGAAAGCGGCCAATAGGTTCTTTTCCGTTTGCGTTCCGGTATACTTATTCATTTTTTAATGCCTCCTTTGCGGTATTCTTTAAGATGTTTTCATTATATAATAAAAATTCGAAATTGACAATCCCGACACGATACTTTATAATGATAGTACACAAGAGGAAAGGAGAATCGGATCGGTATGTCTGAAAACAAAACCGTATGCCATTGCATGAACGTATCCGTCGCGGATATCGAAAAAGTCGTCCACGGGGCGAAACATTTTTCTTCCGTCGAACA
>CACXDF010000255.1 GCA_902766325.1 uncultured Eubacteriales bacterium
CCGCTTTTCCGAAAGGACAGATATGTTCGAGTCGAAATCCCGAACACGCAGCGACGATCTTGCCGTCTTTTGTCCTCGTTATGCTCGGCCAGGCGAAATAGTTATGAATGCCTTCCGCCGAAAAAATTCTTTTAACGTCTCCTACCCTTTCTATTCTCATCTTAGTATCTTCCTATTTCGGCGATCGGGATGGGTTTAAATCCGGGCAGATCTTTATAAATGCGGGAGTTCTCTTTCAGGTTGTAGTTTCCGTGCCTGTAGTCTACGAAAATGGAAGACGCCGCCGACATATAATAGACGGGATTGTCTTTTACCGTGCTGAACCGATAGACGGAATCCTCTATTCTGCCGCTGCCTTTAAAAAGATTGATATGCACGTTCCCCACGATCTCGCTGTAAGCGGGGTTGGGGACAAACTCGGGGATCTCCGTTTGGGAAAAATCGTCCGAAAACCGCTTGTACTGCGGAAAAGCGTTTTGCCATACGTCGGACTGCCACGGCGACTCGAAAAGGTTGACCCACATATCGCCGCCTTTGGTCGTAGAGTGATCGAACCAGCCGTTATTGATCACACCGTCGCGGGCTCGTTCGTCATACTGTAAAGAAATACTGTTGGTGTTGATGATGATATTGTTTTTTACGATCAGGTCTCTGCCGCCGCCGAGTTCGATCCCGACGTCGGGGACGTTGACCAGGATATTGCCGTAGATGGTTTGTCCGGACAGCGCGTCGTCCATATAGATACCGGTGGGGTGATGATCTCCCGAACCGAGGTCGTATACGGCGTTATACCTTATGACGTTTCCGTACCAGTCCCATCTTCTGCCGGAATAGATAGCGCCGGCGTCGTCGGAAAGCAGGCATACGTTATGGATATTATTATATTCAATAATATTGTTGTTCCCGGAATAAGTCACCGCTTCGTGGGGAGAATTATACATTTCGTTATGAGAACAGATATTGCCCACGCCGCCGAGGTTGACCGCCGGTTGATAGGTAAGGTAGATCTCCGACCAGTCGTGAATAACGTTATTGTCCGCCTTGTTTTCGCCGGGCGTAAGAGTCGCTCGGTCTCCGCCGTCCAAAGTGATGCCGCCTTTTCCGGTATGGGTGATCTCGTTTTCCGAAGCGAGATTTTTATACCCCTTCATCAAAAGAGCGTTACCGCTGACGTTCTTGATAGTGCAAAGGGTGACGACGTTGCCGTTACCGTCCAGCTTCATCGCGTCGCCGCGGGTGCCTTTTACGGTCAGTTTTTTGAAAGTCAGATAGTCGGCCTCGGCTCGGATCACCGTGTTCGTGGTAAGCGACAAGTCGATGACGGCGCTGTTCATTTCGGCAAGAGGATACATATACAAGACGCCCGCGTCACGATCAAGGTACCATTCGCCCGGGGCGTCAAGTTCTTCAAATACGTTAAAGAAGTAATAAGGCGCGCCTTCGATGGCGCCGTAAAGGCTGACGAATTTGGTCGTGAGCGTACGCTTATCTTTGTTGAATTCCGCGATGGGGGTAGAAGCGTCGGCCCAGGTGTACTTGGGAAAGCCGAAGATCCACACGTCTTCGAGGGTCTGCCACGACGCGATACGGTCGGTCAGCTTTTTATCGAGCCCGTAGGTATCCCCTTTCGGGTTACGCACGGTCTCCCAGTAATCGGGGGCGGCCGTCTTACTGCCGTCGCTTTCCAAGCCCTTGCCCATTTCGATCACTTTGCCCGACTTGAGATAGCCTTCGTCAGGATATCGGGCGAGATTCATCCTTTGATCGTTAAAAAACAGTTCCGAATAAATATCGCCCACGTAGTCGCCGTCGTATTTTTCCGCCGTATTGTAGGAACCGATGGTATATATTTTTCCGTACTGCTCTTTTGTGATGCCGTATAAAGAAAGATCGAGGCAAACCACTTTATCGCGGGCTTTATCGGACAGTCTGTTTTTCATCGCGCCGTCCGGCACCGCCGTAAAATCTCCGGGTCGGAGCGTTACGCCGCCGTTTATGACGACCTCTCCGTCGCCGTAGGCGCAATAGGTCACATGGCAGGTCGGAGTGCCGCCGTCTTCCGGCGCAAACGTAAGACCGGTCGTGCGGTACTCTCCCCCTTTGATCGCTACGGTGATACCGCTTTTATTTGTTTTGTCGATATCTCGAACGGCTTCTTTGGCTCTCTCTATCGTTTTGTACGGGTTCCCAAACGAACCGTTACCCGTTTCGTCATTGCCGTTTGTCGCGACGTATACGTCGGCGTCTTCCACCTTCTCATACGGCTTTGCGGTATATTGACTCAGTCCGGTCATCGTAGG
>CACXDF010000256.1 GCA_902766325.1 uncultured Eubacteriales bacterium
CGGCGTTATCGGATACGTGGTCAATATGCTTGCGTACGACGTCATCGTAGTCATGTTCTGTCATGGACAATGGTTCGGTTGGCTCCTTGCTGTGCCCGTACTTGTGATAGGTCACGTCTTCAACCTTGCCATCAACCTTCTCGGCGCCTACGTCCACGACTCCCGTCTGCAATACATCGAGTTCTTCGGACGGTTCTACGAGGGGAGTGGTCACGCTTTCAAACCGATCGGTTCGAGCGTGAAGTATACTTATATTGATAATTAATAAAATAAACCATTAAACTTAGGAGGTTTAATTATGGAATTTTTAGGAACAGCATTGGCTTTGGCAGGGGTTGCGATCGCGGTCGCGCTCAGCGGCGTCGGCTCTTCTATCGGCGTTGCCAACGCCGGTAAAGCGGCGGCGGGCGTTACGGCGGAAGACCCGGATAAATTCATGAAATGTCTTATCCTTCAGCTTCTCCCGGCTACGCAGGGTATTTACGGCTTTATCGTCGGCTTCCTCGGCATTATTAAGCTCAATGCGTTTAACGGTTTTGTCATCAGCGTGCAAGAAGGCGCCAACGTCTACATGTCTACTGCCGGCGGCCTCGGGATCCTCTTTTCTTGCTTGCCCATCGCTATCGGGGGCCTTATGAGCGCCGTGCACCAGGGCAACGTGGCCGTATCCGCTATCGGACTTGTCGCCAAGCGTCCGGAAGAAAGCACAAAAGGTATGCTCATGACGGCTATGGTCGAAACGTACGCTCTCCTTGCTTTCTTGATTTCCTTCTTGGCCGTATTCATCCCGCAGTGGGCATAAACGCATCGAATAAGGAGCAAAAATGAGCGGAAAAGACGCTATTATAGAAAAGATCCGTTCCGACGCGAAAGATATCATCACCGGCATCTCTGAAGAGGCCAATAAAAAGGGGATGGAACTTATTCATAACGCCCAGGACGACGCGAAGTTATATTCGGATAAGCAAATGACCGAATCGTACGCCGAGCGCGACGAGATCATTCGTCGCCGTATCACCGTCGCCAATCTGGAAGTGAAAAAAGTCCTTCTCGCGGCAAAGCAACAGCTTATTTCGCAGGCTTTCGAGAAAGCGTGCGAAGAGATCCGCACCGATAAAGCGGGGTACGAAAAACTGCTGATCGGCATGATGAAGTGCGCCGACGACGGCGACGAAGTGACCTTTTCGGTAAAAGACCGCGATCTCGTTACCGATAAATGGTTCGATTCGGCGATCAAAAAAGCAAAGAAAAAGCTGACGAAAAGCCCTGTTTTCGGGGACTTTTCCGGCGGGATACTGATCTCGGGAAAGGGCAGCGATAAAAACTTTACGTTGGAAGTGGAACTGGCCGGCGTGCGGGAAGAATACGAACCGCAGATCGCCAAGTTGATTTTCGGAGAATAAATGAGTAAGAAAGAAGGCTTGATTTTCGCCAATGCGCGCGCTAAATCGAAAGAGAACAATTTGATGAGCGAAGAGCGTCTTCACCGTATCGTCGAGTCGAAAACGGTCGCCGACGCCATGCGCGTTCTTGCGGAAATGAACTATGCCGGCGGTATGACCGTGGAAGGCGAGGACTTTTATTCTTTGCTGAGCGAAGAAGAGCGCCTTGCTACCGCTTTCGTTACCGAAGCCGCCCCGAAAGGCATCGGCTTCGAGTGCTTTTTTATGCGGAACGACTACCATAACGCCAAAGTCCTTTTGAAAGCCAAATACGGTTCTATCGAAGACGTGTCGGAAATGATCCTTCCCGACGGCAATATCTCCTTTGCCGAGTTAAAACGCCGTTTTGAGGACGGCAAGACCGATTTCGATCCGTTTTTGGACGGCGCCGTCAAAAAGATAGAGAGACTTTTTGCCGAGGGTAAGGGCACGCCGCGCGCCATCGACGTGGAGATCGATAAAGCGATGTACGAAAACGTCAAGAGCCGTATGCCGAGTTGCGATGCGTGCATTCGTCGTTATTTCGAGGCGCAGGTCGACCTTATCAATATCGAAAGCTGGCTCCGTTGCCAAAAAATCGGTCCGTCGCTTTTCGAGGGCGGATTTTTGACGGGCGGCACAATTAGTTATAAGCAGTTTTATGACTGCAAGGCCGAGACGGATAAGTTTTTGAAGCTCGTTTCTTCAACAGACTATAAGCCGTTCGTCGAAAAATTATCGGACAGCCTGACCGTCTACGAGACGGCGAGAGACGATTTTCTTCTGAAGATCATCTCTAAGGATAAGGCCGATATGTTTTCGGTCGCGCCCGTGCTCGGGTATTATTTGGCTAAAGTCAACGAAGTCAGGATCTTGCGCGTGATCCTTGTTTCCATCAAAAACAAGATCGCGCCGGAAGAAATGAAAAAGAGAGTGAGGGCGCTATATGCTTAATAATAGAATTGCCGTTATCGGAGATAAAGACAGCATCCTCGCGTTCAAGGCGGTCGGCGCCGACGTCTTTTCGGTCAAGGATAAATACGACGCGGAAGAAACGGTCAAAAGGCTCGCGCGCACGTACGCGATCATCTTTATATCGGAAGATATCGCCGCGCAGATCGAAGAGATCACCGATCGTTATAAATCCCGTCCTTTCCCGGCGGTCATACCCATTCCTACGGCTTCCGGCAGTACCGGCTACGGTATGTCCGGCATCGGTAAGAACGTAGAAAAGGCCATCGGATCGGATATATTAAACAAAAAATAAAACAACAAACACCCCTTTAAAAAGGAGAGAGATAAATGAGCGAAGTAAAAGGAAAGGTCATAAAGGTAAGCGGACCGTTGATCGTGGCGGGCGGCATGAGCGACTGCAAAATGTTCGACGTCGTCAAGGTCGCCTCTTCCCACCTGATCGGCGAAGTCATAGAACTGAGAGGGGATAAGGCTTCTATTCAGGTCTATGAAGAGACGGGCGGTATCGGCCCGGGCGAAGAAGTCGTGTCCACCGGCGCGCCTTTGAGCGTGGAACTCGGGCCCGGCTTGATCGAGTCTATGTTCGACGGTATCCAGAGACCTTTGAATAAAATGAGAGAAAAGGGCGGCGACCGTATCGCCCGCGGCGTGGAAGTGACTGCGCTCGATCATGATAAAAAGTGGAAGTTCAACCCCACCGCCAAAGTAGGCGACAGGTTGGAACCGGGCGACGAAGTCGGTTACGTGCAAGAAAACGTCCTCGTTCGTCACTCCATTATGATCCCCGTCGGCACGGCGGGCGAACTGACGGAGGTGTACGACGGAGAATACACCATTGACGAACCGATCGCCAAGATACGTACGGACAGCGGCGAAATAAAAGACGTGATCATGCTTCAGCGTTGCGCCGTTCGTAAAGGCCGTCCGTATAAAGAAAAGCTTTCTCCCTCGATGCCCCTTGTTACCGGACAGAGAGTTATCGATACGCTGTTCCCCATTACAAAAGGTGGCGTGGCGGCCGTTCCCGGGCCTTTCGGCAGCGGTAAGACGGTCGTTCAACATCAGCTTGCCAAATGGGCCGACGCCGAGATCATCGTGTACGTCGGTTGCGGCGAACGCGGAAACGAAATGACGGACGTTTTGAACGAATTCCCCGAGCTTGTCGACCCCAAAACGGGCGAACCGCTCATGAAGAGGACTATTCTTATCGCCAACACGTCCGATATGCCCGTCGCCGCGCGTGAAGCAAGTATTTATACCGGTATCACTATTGCGGAGTACTTCCGCGATATGGGCTATAACGTGGCTATTATGGCAGATTCCACTTCCCGTTGGGCGGAAGCCTTGCGTGAAATGAGCGGACGTTTGGAAGAAATGCCGGGCGAAGAAGGGTACCCTGCGTATCTGTCCAGTCGTCTTGCCGAATTCTACGAAAGAGCCGGTCTCGTTAAGGTTCTCGGACAAACGGGTAAAACGGGTAGCGTCACCGCCATCGGCGCCGTCAGCCCGCCCGGAGGCGACCTTTCCGAACCGGTCAGCCAGGCTACGCTCCGTATCGTAAAAGTCTTTTGGGGTTTGAGCGCGTCTCTTGCATATAAGCGTCACTTCCCGGCCATCGACTGGTTACAGAGTTACTCTTTGTACGCCGGGCGTATGGAAGAGTGGTACGATCAGAATATCGGTTCGGAATGGAATCCGCTCCGGAAGCGCGTTATGGCTATCTTGCAGGAAGAAGCGGGTCTGGACGAGATCGTACGCCTCGTCGGTATGGATGCTTTAGGAGCCAAAGATCGTTTGACGATGGAAGTAGCCAAGACCATCAGAGAAGACTATCTGCACCAGAACGCATTCCACGAGATCGACACGTATGCGTCCCTGAACAAGCAACTTCGGATGCTCAAACTCATAAATACGTTCTATAATCTCGGATTGGCCGCTTTGCGTGAAAACGTAGATATCGAAGACATCGTAGAACTGCCCGTGCGCGAAAAGATCGGTAGAGCGAAGTACATCGACGAGAAAACGGAAATGGATAAGTTCGACGAGATCGAAGCGGAGATCAAGAGCGAATTCAAGGCTTTGATCGGATAGGAGGAAAAGGATGCTGAAAGAATATAAAACCATACGAGAAGTCGTAGGACCTTTGATGCTCGTAGAAAACGTCGAGGGCGTCAAGTATGACGAACTGGTCGAGATCGAACAGGAAAACGGAGAAAAAAGAAGCGGTAAGGTATTGGAGATCAACGGAGACAAAGCGCTCGTGCAGCTCTTCGAGGGTTCCGCCGGACTTAAGATATCTTCGTCCAAAGCACGCTTTTTAGGTAAGTCCATCGAACTCGGCGTCAGCCCCGATATCCTCGGCCGTGTTTTCGACGGTATGGGTCGCCCCAAGGACGGCGGCGCGCCCGTTATTCCCGATAAAAAGATCAATATCAACGGTCAACCCATCAACCCGGTCGCTCGAGACTACCCGAACGAATTCATCCAGACGGGCGTCAGCGCCATCGACGGACTGAATACTCTTGTCCGCGGACAGAAACTGCCCGTGTTCAGCGCCTCCGGTCTGCCCCATGCGGAACTTGCCGCGCAGATAGCGAGACAGGCGAAAGTGCTTAACAGCGACAGTAAGTTCGCCGTCGTTTTCGCCGCTATCGGTATTACGTTTGAGGAGGCCGATTTCTTTATTTCCGACTTTCGCAAGACGGGCGCTATCGATAGAGCGGTACTGTTTATGAACCTCGCCAACGACCCGGCCATCGAACGTATCTCCACGCCCCGTATGGCGCTTACCGCGGCTGAATACCTGGCGTTCGAGTGCGATATGCACGTCTTGGTCATCATGACCGACATCACTAACTATTGCGAAGCGCTCCGAGAAGTCAGCGCCGCCAGAAAAGAAGTACCCGGTCGTCGCGGCTATCCCGGTTACCTGTATACCGACCTTGCTACGCTGTACGAACGCGCAGGACGCATCCGCGGCAAGAAGGGGAGCATTACGCAGATCCCCATCCTCACCATGCCCGAGGACGACAAGACGCACCCCATTCCGGACCTTACCGGCTATATTACCGAAGGACAGATTATTCTTTCGCGTGAACTTCATAAAAAAGGCATTGTCCCGCCCATTGACGTTCTGCCCTCGCTGAGCCGTTTGAAAGATAAAGGTATCGGCGCAGGCAAGACGAGAAAGGATCATGCCGATACGATGAACCAGCTTTTCAGCGCGTACGCACGCGGAAAAGACGCCAAAGAATTGTCCGCTATTCTCGGCGAAGCCGCTCTCAGCGCCGTTGATAAAAAGTTTGCGCATTTTGCCGAAGCGTTTGAGGAACAATACGTATCTCAAGGCTTTAACAATAACCGCGACATTACCGAAACGCTCGATATCGGGTGGAATCTTCTGAAATTGCTCCCGAGAAACGAACTCAAACGTATTCGCGACGCGTATCTGGAAGAGTTTTACGACAGTAAGGAGTAAGTTATGGCAAGACTGAACGTCAACCCGACACGTATGGAGCTCAGACGGTTAAAGAATCGTCTGAAGACCGCTGTTCGCGGCCACAAACTCCTGAAAGACAAGTCGGATGAGACCATTCGTCAATTCATGATCTATATAAAAGAAAACAAGCGTCTGCGCGAAGAACTGGAATCAAAGCTTTCCGATTCTTTACGTTCGTTTCTGCTTGCCGGTTCCGTCACTACGTCGCAAGTTCTGGAAGAAGCCGTGGCTATGCCTGCTTTTAATCTCGAACTTACTACGGGCGAAGCTAATATCATGAGCGTCATGGTGCCTACCATTCAGGTTAAAGAAGGGGATAAAACCAATCTCTATCCCTATTCTTTTGCCGCGGTCAGCGCCGAACTGGACGACAGTATCAAAAATTTAAGCGATTTGATCGCAGACCTCGTGCATCTTGCCGAAGTGGAAAAGACCTGTAATATGCTTGCCGACGAAATCGAAAAGAACCGTCGCCGCGTCAATGCCCTTGAGTACGTTATGATCCCGCAACTGGAAGAGACCATTAAGTATATTACGATGAAACTGGACGAAAACGAACGCGCCGCGACTATCCGCTTGATGAAGGTCAAGACCGTTATTCAACAATAATTTTTTTAAAGAAATGTTTACGGGGAAGGAACCCTTTTTCGGCAAAAAGGTTTTCCTTCCCCGTACCCCATCTTTCCAAAAACCTTTGAATCATAATC
>CACXDF010000257.1 GCA_902766325.1 uncultured Eubacteriales bacterium
GAAAGTCGATCGTATTTTATTACGGATGCGCCTATTTGATTTGTTTTTTCATGTTGATCTTGGCGTTATATTTTTGCTCGACAACGTCCAAAGAGCGATATGTAATCGATGAAACGGATAGAAAAAAATTGATTAAGTACGCACAGGCGACCTATGCTTTTTTTACGCTGCCCAATAACGGTCTCGTGCCGGACAATTTGATCCTACGTCCGTATAAAGAGTCGTCGTACACTTCGCCGACCGATATCGGTTTTTCTCTTTTAGCTCATTTATGCGCTTTAAAATTCGGTTTTATTTCGGATAATAATTGCGCTGAACAAATAAAAAAGACGCTTAAAGTCGTAGAAAAAATGCCAAAGTGGTACGGTATACCGTATAACTGGTATCATCTTGATTCTTTATCGCCGACAAGCGGATTCGTCTCTTCCGTCGACGCCGGAAACTTTTCGGCAGCGTTATTGATCGTCGAGGAGTTTTATCGCGGTAAAGACGAAACCGTTTTTCGTTTAGCGAAAAAATTACTTGACGAACAAGAATTGGAAAGATTGTACGATCATAGAAAAGAACGTTTCTTTATCGGTTTTGATAACGGGTTTACCGGGCATTATGATCTGCTTTGTTCCGAATCGCGCATACTCAGTTTTATTTTTATCATGCGATACGGAAAGTCCGAGCATTATTTCGCGCTAAATAAAGATTATACGGCTCTTGGCGGAAACACTCTTCTCAGTTGGGGCGGCACCGCGTTCGAAGCGTTGATGCCGGAGTTGTTTTTTAAAACGCCGGAGCATTCTCTTTTATATAAGACCGCTCGTGCGAACGCTTTTTGTCAGTCGAAAGTAAAGAGATGCGGCATATGGGGCGTAAGCGAAAGCGGATATCACAGATTCGACGACGAGATGCGTTATCAATATAAGTCGTTCGGCATCAGGCGTATGGCGATCTCTTCGGAAACGGAAGACAAGGTTGTTTCTCCTTATTCTTCTTTTTTATGTCTTCCGTATATACCGGATAAGTGTCTGAAAAACATTTATAAAGCGGAAAAGAAAAATCTTTTAAGCGAATATGGGTTTTACGAAAGTCTCGATTGCTCTTCAAATTGTAAAATCGTTTATCAAGTCATGGCCCATCATCAAGGTATGATCTTATGTTCGCTCGTCAATTTTTTATGCGACGATTTTCTTAGGAATATCATAGAAGGTATACCTGCTTATTCCGGTGTAAGTAATTATTTCAACGAAACGTCGCCTTCTTATCGCATTCGTTCCGATCGAAAGATGAACGAGATAAAATGTCGCGTTGAAAAAAATCGAGAATACGGCAAGTTTTGCGACGATGCGGTCAACAAATCGACAACGGCTTGTTTTACGGACGGTAACGCTTTTTTATTCGCTAATTCCGTCGGTAGTTGCTTTATGAGGGTAGGAAACGTCTGTTTTCAAAAATCGTCAAACGACTACTCGGATCGAAACGGATTCTTTTTTTACGTCAAAACGGAAAAAGGTTATGCGTCGCCGACTTATTTACCGTTATGCGGCTCGCACGATCACTCTTTCAGCTATACGAACGTCGAGGCGGTCTATCGCAATAAAAAATACGGTCTCACGCAGAGCGAAAAACTGATCGGAGGATTGAACGCGATCGTCATAAAGTTATCAGTCGAAAACAGCGCCGATATAGCGTTTTATTCGGACGTTATACTAAACAGCGCCGATGCTTATCGCTCGCATCCGGCGTATTCGGATTTATTTGTAAAAAGCGAAATAGTATCCGACGATACAGTTTTGTTTGTTCGTAACGGAAAAAAGTCGTATCTTGCCGTTCGAGTAACGGGGTGTAAGGTCGCGTTTGAAACAAACAGGATCAACTTTTGCGGAAGAGGAAGAGGCCTTGATTCTCCACTGATGGAAACGGGATCGAACGGACCATCGTTCGGCGACGTACTGACGCCTTGTTTGTCGTTTTACGGGTATTTGAAAAAAGAAAACGAATGTCAGGTCTGCATGATGTATTCGACCGAACGCGAAGGATTGCTTGCGGCTGTTTCCGCTCTGCCGAGCGATATGTATTTATATGCGTCGCAAAATAATAATCTGTATCCATTGCAACAAAAAACGTTTGATTATTTATCGAAAGTCATGTACTGCAAGTCGGCGTTTAATCTAAATGAAAATCGATATGGCGATCGCATAGGTATCCTCTGCGCAGGATCGGACAAAAAAGAAAAGTACCAAATGTTGGACGTCTGCGAAGATTTTCGGTTAATCGGCTTAAAGACTATACTTGTTTTTAATGATAAAGATCTGAACGTATCTTTCCGAAGAGAATGCGAACGACGTCGCGTTTGGATTACGACGGATCGTTGTTTGCCCCTTTTATCGAACGATGGACCCGCCTTTCGATACGTTAAAAAACCTTTATGGGATACGGACGATCGAATTCAGATACCGGAGTTGCAATACGAATGCGGTTACGGCGGATTCGACGGAAATTCGGAATATTATATAACGTGCGACGCACCGCCGGAACTGCCTTATTCGCACGTGATCGCCGGGCCGGAAGGCGGCAGTCTCGTTACTTCCTGCGGCGGCGGTTTTTTCTGGTTCGGTAATTCGAAAGAGAATAAAGCGTCGCGGTTTGATAATGATCCGGTTTCCGATCCTCAGACGGAGTTTTTGACGGTAAAAAGGGGAGAAACTCAATACTCGATCTTGGGAGGGAACTCAAAAAATCGTTATTCTCATCTCGGAAAAGGGTTTTTTACGCATAGATCGGAACTTTTCGGGATTTCATTTTCGACGACGATCACGGCGATGTTTGACGGTAGGGCGCGAGTCATCGAGATAAAAGTAGGCGATACGTATGATACGGAAGGGAAGATCGTTTATCGTTTTTACCCCTGTCTCGATTCGTTTTTCGATCCGCGTTATCTGTTTTATCGTAAAGAAAACAGTTACGTTATCGTGCGAAACGTCAAAAACAAACGCGAATTATATTTCGGCGCGTTCGGCGTTAAGACTGAGATTGACGAAAGCGATCCGTTGCCCAACTTGATTTTTGATTTAAAACCGGGTAAGTTTTTTATCGTTTTTTCACCCGACAAAGAGTTGATCAAATCGCTTAACGTCGATAATATTCCGCTGTATTGCGATTCTTTTTTGCATAAAAGCAAAGAGACGGCGTCTCCGCAAGCGGTGGGCGGATCAAAAGGTTTCGAGATGATCTTATCCTGGCTTCCTTATCAGATAGCGACGTCAAGATTGTACGCGCGAGCAGGTTTTTATCAAGTGGGAGGTGCATACGGCTTTCGAGATCAATTGCAGGACGCAATGGCGTTTTCTTTTCGTCCGGACGTATTAAAAAACCAAATTTTGCTTTGTTGTCGTCATCAATATAAAGAAGGAGACGCTATGCATTGGTGGCATCCGCCTAAATACGGTTTGCGGTCGAGGATCACAGACGATAAATTATTTTTACCGTTCGCTGTATGCAGATACGTTTCTTTGACGGGCGATACGGCGATTCTTGATCGCGAAGAGGCGTTTTTATCGTCGGAACCGTTATCGCCTAAAGAGCGGGATCGTTTTGAGTGTCCGGAAGAAGGGGAAACCGCAACCGTTTTTAAACATTGTCTCGCGGCGATTCGTTCCGCTTTAAAGTACGGCGAACATCGTTTGCTCGTTATGGGAACGGGCGACTGGAACGACGGTATGGACGCCGTCGGCGAAAACGGCGCCGGAGAAAGCGTTTTTAACAGTATGCTTGCGTATTACGTTTTGGTTTCTTTTGCGGAACTCTGTCCGGAAGACCTGAAAAAAGAACTATTATCGATCGCTATCGATCTGAAAAACGCCGTCAACACGTTTGCGTTCGACGCGGATCGGTATTTCAGACTTTTTTCTGACGAAGGAAAGCCGCTCGGAAATCGCGGCAATAATGTTTTGGAACTTGATCTTCTCGTACAGGCTTTCGCAGTTTTGACGGGGATCGCCGACGGCGAAAGAGCAAAAGTCGTCCTGGACGCATGCGAACGATTGATCGATCGGGAGAACGGCATTATAAAACTTTTGACGCCGCCGCAAACGCCTGAAAACCGTATCGGGTATATTTCCGACTATCCTGCCGGCGTACGGGAAAACGGCGGACAGTACACTCACGCTGCGGTTTGGTATCTGATCGCGTTATGCAGAATAGGAAGACAGGACGAAGCGTACGACCTGTTTCGTATGATAAATCCCGCCGAAAAGTGCTCGACGAAAGACGGAAACGAAAAATACAAGGGCGAACCTTACGTTTTTGCGGGAGACGTTTATTCCAATAAAGATAATCCCGGTCGGTGCGGATGGAGTTGGTACACCGGAAGCGCCGCGTGGGCCTACAGACTTATTACGGAAGAGTTTTTCGGTCTGATCCGTAAAGCTGATAAACTGTATATCAAGCCGAAA
>CACXDF010000258.1 GCA_902766325.1 uncultured Eubacteriales bacterium
AATAGTCAAAAGAGTGTCGTTTGTCGCAACTTTTTGTTCCATCTTTTCTTGGTTCTTTTCGATGGCTTCACGTACGGGAGCGCTCATTGCGTTGTTCAGGCTCATAAGCTCGGGAGCGGAAACGCTGTTTTCCCATTTGTATATATTTGTTTCCGCGACCTTCTTTTGAGCGGAAATACGGCTATAGCCGACGCATCCCAGTTTGGTTCCGCAAGCGGAACGAACGACGTTCTGACCGTCCTTATTTTTCATTACCACTTGTTCCGTGTCGTGACTATGTCCGTCCAACATGACGTCGATACCGTTCGTATGCGAGATCACTTCCGCATAAGTCCACGGAGAACAGCTCGCTTCGTTGCCGAGATGGCCCATAAGATAAACGAGGTCAGCCCCTTCCGCTCGCGCGTCGTCTACGGCGTTCTGAACGGCGTCGTAAAGTTTTTGACCGCTCTCGTCCTGCATGAATCCATACACGAATTCACCGTTTTCATCCTGGAAGTAGGTCGGCGCGGACGACGTGATGGACTTCGGCGTAGTCACGCCGACGAAAGCGATCTTCATTCCCGCGCATTCTTTAATAACGTAAGGCTTGAAGACGAGATCTCCTTTGTAATTGAAATTACAACTGACGTACGGAAAATCCGCCTTTTCCGTCAATTCAAAAAAGCGCTCCATGCCATAATCGAATTCGTGATTGCCCGGTATGGCGACGTCGTAACGGGCCGCGTTCATCAGGTCGATCAACGCTTCTCCCTTGGTCAACGTGCCGATCGGTTCGCCTTGCACGGCGTCTCCGTTGTCAACAAGTATAGTCTCATATCCCTGCGCGACGAGCGAATCGCGGATCTGTTGCAGTCCTACATAGCCGAACCCTTGATCGATGCCGCAATGAACGTCGCTCGTAAAAAGCACGTACACGTCTCCGTTCTTTGTCACGCCCGGCGCTACCGCCTCGCCTTGACCCTGCCCCGAGTCGCCGCCTGAAACGGACGATCCGTTTTCTTCTTCGGGGACGGAAACAGGTTCCCCTTTTGCGGCGCATCCGCTCAAAAGGGAGATGATCAGTAAAAAAACAACCGTTAAAATAACTAATTTCTTTTTTTTCATTTTTTCTTCCACCATATGCAAAATAGTGCTCTTATTATATAAAAATGTATTATGCAAATCAAGCGTATTATTCTATAAATACGTAATGATATGCGGCTAAACCGCCCAAGCAAATTTGGTTTTAAGCGATTTTCACGCGTTTTAAAAAGTAATTTTGTCCGTAGAACTTTCTTCCGTATCGAAAGAACCGAAAGAAAAGTCGGCCCGACCGTTTTTGTATCGAACGCAAAACGGCGTATCGTCAGGCAGTTTTGCGGAAAGACCTTTACGGAAGAACGTGCGCCGGAAGAAAGTCGCGAAGGGCCTGTTTTCGACGATAAGGGTAGCAAGCATCAGTCCGATATTGACCACGACCGTATAGCCGCATAATGTTTCCATATACATCCGCACATGGACGCTTGTAGCGATAGCAAAGCCGAGAGAGATCGCCGTGAACGCGCCGAAAACGCAGGACAAAGCAAGCCATTCTTCTTTGGTCTCGGAATGAACGCGGTACGTATAAACATACGTTTCTCTTTTATCAAAAAGACAAAAATAAAGGAAAAGCAGAAACAGCGCCAGCATCAAACCAAATACGATCCAGTGCCACATTTTACGCTTGCGAATGACCGTATCATAGTGCGCCGTCCAGGACGGGTCGATGGGCTTCGGGGGCGTGCGGAACGGCGCGTCCTCCGGCAAAGGATATCCGCAATGCGGACAAGTCATCGCTTTCGTACTGATCCTGTTCCCGCACTCGGGACAATTCGTCATAGCCATATTCCCTCCATGTCCGAAATCACCTCTCGGACGTAACGTTTCGGTAAAACTATTATAACAGCTCGCAATAAAAAATTCAAATCATTAAGTTAAATATCCATAATCGACGCAGAATGCATTGCATGTAATCATTGCGGCATGGAAATTCTACCTATCATGATAAGTCAGCCATACATTGTTGATGTACGTTAATACCTCGTCAGTCGGTTTTGGATCGTGATATTTGCGTGGGAAACAACTGTGATAAAAAACGTAGCAAATATTATCCCTTTGACAGGGACGAGAAATATGCTGCAGTCGAAACAACGAAAGGCAAATACGCGGAGTATTAAAAAGAATGAAAGAAAATGTATGAAAATCGAATTAAATAGTCTTTATCAACCCGAAATATTCCCGATAAATAAAAATGACGAACGCATTATCTTGGTTCGTCAAATTTACGTCTGGTGGG
>CACXDF010000259.1 GCA_902766325.1 uncultured Eubacteriales bacterium
CGGCACCTATTCTTACAGCGGAGCAAGCGGCAAGACCGATCGCGCCAAAGCAAGAAACAAACTGCTTACGCTCGAAGCGGAAGGCGTTATCAACGCCCGCGCGACTTATCTCGGACATACCGACGACGGAGAACCGTACGAAGGTACGCTTAAAGTAGAGGACTTTATTTTCGAGTATGAAGGAAAGGGCTATCAATACTTAGGCGGCGATTACTTCTACTCCGTGAACGATAAAGGTTCGCTCAGCATCACCAAAGACGGCTACAGCACGTACAGCGCCGATAAAATTCTGATCCTGCCTAAGGAAGGAAACGTCGCGCTCAGCTTTAACGCGATGATCCAGGATTGCAGCGTGGGTGCCAGCAAGAAGATCAACGTCATCGGACACGTTATTCTGAACTCCGACGGTTATTCTACGACGGGAGACTACGCTCAGAATAATAACTATATCAACGAATTGAAAAACGAAAGCCGCATCGGCGGCGTCAAGGTCGTCTATAACGACGGCGAACAAACGGCCGTCAGCAGTACGCTTACTACCGGAAACAACCTCGGTGGATTCAGAATGACGCTCACCGAATACGCCGGACTGCGCGCGCAATACGGTTCTAAGTCCTATCACAACTTTGATATCAATACCAGCGGGTACGAACTGCTCGATACGACGGGCATGGGCGGCTTCCTTGTGTATCTCGGAGAAAAGGTCAATAATCAGAAGAAATTCGTTTATTGTGTGAACACCGAGGCGGTTGACGATCTGATCGAAGAAAAGTGCCGGAACACGAGCGAGATCGAATTCGACGTCGAGATGTACGTTCTCGTTTCTCGCACGACGACCAGAACGGTCACCGTATTCGGTAACGTCTTTACATACGAACAAGCAGAAGTAACCGTGGGAGATATCATCACCGAAGACTATTACGTTTACGACGAAAATAACCACGTTTATTCCTCCGCTTATTCCGAAGTCGAAGAAAGGACCTTCCTGCCCAATCAGCGCTACTTCAAGAAAGCGGTGCCCAGTTCTTCCGATTATCAGATCTGGGTCGCGCACTATAACGGTTCCGCATCGCATACTCTTGCGGACGGACTCAACCATCTGGAAGAATACGGTTTGTACAACTATAACTTCGGCGACTTCTGGAGAACGATCGGCGTATCCGATTTCTACGATCTCGAAGCGGACGACTTCAGCGGCAGCGTGGATAAGAACGGTGAATTCAGTTTCTCGAACGACAATATGCTTCTTGGACTCGACTACCGCATCAAGTTCCGTTCCTCGGTCTATCAGAATATCAATATCGAGATCCAACCCGGAGAAACGGCCGGGAACGGCGTCTTCTCCTATACCGACGGTTATGAACGGCCGGATAACTATTGCTATTATCTGAGTGACGGCGTAGCCGGATATACGTCGAAAGATTATAGCTACATTAACCTTTCCGTCGAACTCGTCAAACGTCCGGAACATTGGTCCGATAACTTCGGTATGAACGACTCTAACTTCATCATTCAGGGTATGCGTATCAGACTGGGCGCGGACGTTTTGGATAACACGTCTACCTATGCGGACGACTATAACGATTACGAATTGGATCACGAGACCAGCGGGTATAACCTCTATAACGATTATACCTATATCGAATTATGGCTCGATTCTACCCAGTTCAATACGGTCTTGCTCGGTATTCTGAACGCGCTGTACGGTATGCTCGGTATTACCAGCGTATTACCGGACGCCAAGATCACGCCGCAGGATATCAGCTTGGGCGACTATATGCATAAAGAGGACTATCGCGAAGAGTACGCTTCGGAAAGCGACTTAATGAACGACAGCGTGGATGAAAAAGACGTTCTCGGCGCGAGATGGAACGCTTATCTCGGCAGATATAACGAAGGCGACTTCTCTATCGGCGATCCCATCTATCAAGAGGCGGGCGCCTATTATCAGGCTGTCAACAGCGCTTCCGCCAGGATCAGCGCAGGTCTCGTCCACTTCATTCTCAAGTATGTTTTGGAAGATTTTGCCAAGTTGCATCAAGTGACGCTCGCGGACAGCGGATTCGACTTCCTCAGTCCCATCGTCGGACTCTTCGTCGACAACGACGAGATCGATTACGGCCAGATCGGCGTTCTCGACTTGATCGCCTTTACCATTTCCGCGCCGCATACCTGGGCAAAGGTGCCTTATCTCGGCGGCGTACTGGAAAAACTGGGCGTAGAACTGGGCAATCTCGTTATGGAACTGGCAGCGGTGTTCTCATCCGCGCTCCCGCTCTATACGGCATATAACATCTTCGATACTTATGCGATGACGGGCAGCCCGCTGAATACGGCGAATTACAAGTACGTCTCTCCGGAAGGGGAAAAGAACGGAACGCTCGCCGATATGTTTATGGGTCACAATATCAGCGGGACCTACGACGCTGTTTCCGAAGTGGACGGCAAGGTGTACACCATGTATCGCCAGACCCGCACCTTCGATCGCAGCGCTTATGCGAAGGTCACGCTTGACGCCAGCAATCCGGACGCGCACCTCGATAACATTCTTCTTATGTTGAACGGCGCAAGTTACTCTTCCGCCGCCGAAACAAAGACCGTCGACAAACCGAACGTCGAGGATCCGGATACCGCGTCGAAGAGAAAAGACAGCAGACTTTGGAATTATAACTTCTGGGAAAAGAACGGAAGAGTGGGTACCTTCCATGAAGTGGAAGTGACGAACTATTCCGAAAAGACCTATACGCAGAAGACGGGCGTGACCGAAACGGAAAAGAGCTCTTTGTATCTGCGTCGTAAGGACAA
>CACXDF010000260.1 GCA_902766325.1 uncultured Eubacteriales bacterium
AAGCGTGCGTACAACAATTACAGGTGCCGTCGTGCTCTTCCGCGTCGGCGTCCAACCAGTCGTAGAATACACGGTGATCCGACTGTTCCAGACCAAGTACGTATCTCGTCTGGGTACTATAGCCACTCTGTTTAACGCGCAAGAAATAATAGGTCTTGCCGTCGATCACCTTTCTCTTCGGATTGGTACTGCCCGAACCGTATGCCGAAATAAGCGTACTGCCTGTGGAAACGCCGCTACCCGTATAGCCGGTATATCCGCTTCCGTCTAAGTAGTTCGTCAAATCGGAAACTTTTGTATACTGATCGTAGCAGAACACGATAAGACCGTTCTTACCGCAAACGGTACACGATCCGGATAATATATTATATCTGCCGCTCGTCGAAACGGTGGCCGACGCGAACGTATAATACGTATCTCCCGCGGCAGTCCAGTAGTCGACCTTCGTATACAAGCCGTCTCCGGCGTCTCTGTAATAGTTGGTCGGAGCGTTGACGTAATTGTCGTTTCTGTACAGATAATACGGACCCGTACTGCCTTCCGTTGCAAGTTCATAGTCGTCACCCACCTTGACGTAGCAGGGTCCGTCCGTCGTCACTGTGGTCGCCGCATAATACGTTGTTCCGCTTTGATATATATAGGTATATCGGTAGTCATTCCCCGACTTGACATAATAATCATTATACAAAACGGAAGGATAGTCCGGTGAAATATACTTGTGCGCTTCGTACGAGAAGTATCCCTCGTTTTCAATCCAGCGTTTGGCGTGCAAGTTGCTGTCTTCCACAGGCTCGTATCCGTAGTTGTAGTTATACCACAGCAAGAAGTATACCGTCCGTTCTCCGTTGGTCATCGGGAGCAGATAATACTCCGTCGCATCGAACGTCGTAGTGATCGCCATCTTCGACAAAGCGTCGCGGATCTGCGTAGAATCGTTGACGTTATTCAAAGCGCAATGATATCCGTAACCGGAGAAATAATCGTTGATATCTCCGACAGTGGTATCGTAAACGCATTGATATACGAAAAGCACGTCTTTTCCGCAGTCATAGCACGTCATACATACCATCCGGTAAGAATAGCTTATACCTCCCACGTAAAGTTCGGTATCCTGATCGGGTATACGTAACGGACTGAGGCGATGGTTTTTCGTAGGATGATCGGGATGATCCTGTCCGCAGACGGAACAGACGTCCCTGTGCGTAAAGGAACTCAGCTCCGTATCTCCCGAGACGTTGACGGAAACATAATCATGCGGCGCATAGTCTTGCGCGACGTTCCAATGAATGATCTGCGGATCGACAAAGTCGAATTGCATATGGAGCGTGCCCGCGGTATCCGCGTTCGTATATTTGATCGTCTTGGAATAGTTACATTCTATATATCCCTTAACGAGACAAGTGGTGGCGACTCGACGGGTCTTCCACAAAAGACTGTATCCGTGCAAAGCCGTTACGGCGAGCGTTCCTTTCTGCTCGTAGTCTTCGTCCAGACCGATGTCTCCGTTTATTTTACAATAGACCCATTGATCGTAGTAATAGGTATCCGCTTGCCACGTCGGACAAACGGCAGCCGTGATCGGATCTCCGGACGCCGTGTAATATTTGTTATAATCGGTCGCCCAGTCGGAGGGTTCTTCTTCTAAGACGGCAAGCGTATTTACGCCTTCTTCATAGACGAATCCGTCTCGGTTTTCGATCTCTTCCAAAAGCGAAGTCTTAAGAATGAAAGAACCGCCGAGATAGATGTTGATCGCGCCCGAGATCGTCACGTTTTCCGTCGCGAAAATCATCTCGCCGTAGCAATCGATAACGCCGCTCGAAATAAACGACGAATTTTGATAGAACAGCATTTTCGCAAGGCTGTTGACGGTAAGCACCGCGTCGCCTACGTCGATCGTTCCGCGTACGGTAGCGACCGAAGCTATATCAACGCGGGAGCCGCTGCCGGAAGATACGATGCTACCCGTTTCGGCGACGATGACCTCGTCTTTAAAGCGCAAGTCACCGACGGACGACAACGCGCCGCCGAGTGCGATCTTACCGTTAAAGGTCATCTTATTTTCGTTTGTTATGGACGAATTTTCCGCCACCGTGATCGAAGCCGCCGCATAGAAGACGACGTTGCCTTCATTTTCGATCGTACCCTCGATAAGGATACGTCCGGACGTAAAGTTAAGCGAGGTCTCGGCGCCTTGGATCGTTATTTTACCCGTGGGACGCAGAGTAAGAACATATGCGAGCGGGTCGGCGGCGTTACTTTCGATCGCGACGGTACAACCGGTCGCGACCAGTTCGCCCTCAACAATATAAAGGCTGTTCTTGCCGATCTTTTTGTTCCGTTCGCTCAGCGTCAACTTGCCGGTCTCTTTAATACGGATCCAGATCGGATCGGTAACTCCGTCCGGGAGCGTCGTCGTGACGATATCGGTAGCGATGATCTCGCCGCAAACGACAGTCTCGGCAGACAGCACCAGTTCTCCCATCGTCTTCAAAACGCAATCGGTGGGAACGATGGTCTTTTCGTCGATGGTCATGTTACCGGCGGCGAAAATATAGGTCTTCTTCCATTCTCCCACGTAATAGGAAGAATACGTCGTTGCCCAATCGTCGGGTCTATCCGTTACCGCATGGTATTCGGCGTCGTAATACTCTTTTGTTCCGCTCCACTCGGCGTCGTCGTTTGCTACGTAAGCATATACCGCTTTGGAATCGAGAACGTAATAATTATTATACGCCGTATCCCAGTTGCTCGGCTTTTCGGGCACCTCGGTAAAGTAATAGTAGTAGTATTTTTCTCCGGATATCCATTCGGGCGAGGTATTCCGGACGTACGCGCCGTTTTCTACTATGTAATAATCGGCAAACGTCGTATCCCAGATATCGGGCTTGTCCATAGTAAGGGACATCGTCCCGAACGCGTACAACTTCGCGTTATCCCATATCTCCGAGGTATTCTTGGAGTAAGAAGGTTTCAGGACTGCTTTCAAAGAATCGGAATAAGTAAGATAAGCATACTCTCCGGATATCTCTTGTCTCGTATAGATGGGGAAAACGTATCTTGCCTTGGTATAGATACCGTCGTTGTTGTTGTTTTGTCCGCTGAACGTAGTCAGTTCGGAGAAAGAACCGACGACGATGGGTCGATTACCTAAGACGAGAACGGGCTCGATACCGCTATGCCTGTTGTAATGCAGGATAGCGTCGTGATCGACCCCTACGTTGATGAGATAAACGCCGCTGCCTGCGACCTCGAACGTGATACCGGCGTTTCCGTCGGCGGATTCGTTCAGTACGACGGCGCCGTTTAAGACGGAAATATCGCTGCTTCTTCCGCAAGAAGCGGTAACGGTAACGTACTTATCGAGTGTGAGCGCGCCGGCGCTGTGCACGATACCGGCGTTCACGCCTTCGATACGGACAGAATACTTATTCGTGCCGGAGAAGACCGCGTTCAACACGGCTCCGTCGATCCGTACCGCAACGCCGCTTGTAGAAATAAGATCGGTATGGCGCATCGATGCGCTTACCGAAACAGAAGCGTTCGCATCGGTCGATCTCGTGGTCGCAAGCGCGGTATTGACGGCGGTCACGTCGCTGTTATTGATCGTCAATTGTCCGCCGAGAAGAGTGATACCTTCCGTCCCGGAGAAAGAAACGTAATTGA
>CACXDF010000261.1 GCA_902766325.1 uncultured Eubacteriales bacterium
GATATTATTCCCACTCGATGGTGCCGGACGGCTTCGGGGTCAGGTCGTAAACGACGCGGTTGACGCCCTTGACTTCGGTGATGATGCGGTTTACGATATGCTTGAGAATGGGATACGGGATCTCTTCTACCGTGGCGGTCATGGCGTCGACGGTGTTGACGGCGCGGATGATGACGGGGTATTGATAGGTCCTTTCTCCGTTTTCCACGCCCGTACCCTTGAAGTCGGGGATGGAAGTAAAGTATTGCCATACCTTGCCGGCAAGGCCGTTCTTCTCGAATTCTTCACGCAAGATAGCGTCGGATTCACGAACGCATTCCAATCTGTCGCGGGTGATGGCTCCGAGGCATCTTACGCCGAGACCCGGACCCGGGAAGGGCTGACGATAGACCATTTTGTCGGGAAGACCGAGCTCTTTACCGACGACGCGGACTTCGTCTTTATACAAAAACTTGACCGGTTCTACCAGCTCGAAACGAAGATCCTCGGGCAGGCCGCCTACGTTATGGTGCGCCTTGACGCCCTTTTCGCTTTCGATGATATCGGGATAGATGGTGCCTTGCGCCAAAAACTCGATGCCCTCTTGTTTGCGGGCTTCTTCTTCGAATACGCGAATGAACTCGGCGCCGATTATTTTACGCTTTTGCTCGGGTTCGGCTACGCCGGCGAGTTTGTCCAAAAATCTGTCCACGGCGTCGACGTAAACGAGGTTGGCGTTCATTTGATTGCGGAACACTTCGACGACCTGTTCGGGTTCGCCTTTACGAAGAAGTCCGTGATTAACGTGCACGCAAACGAGGTTCTTGCCGATCGCTTTGATAAGAAGAGCGGCCACGACGGAAGAATCCACACCGCCGGAAAGGGCCAAAAGCACCTTTTTATCGCCGACCTGCGCACGGATCTCTTTTATCTGTTCGTCGATAAAAGCCTTGGCGAGTTCGGGAGTGGTAATACGCTGCATGGACTCCGGTCTTTTGTTATTATCCATAAAAAAAATCCTCCGATAAGTAAAATTCAGGATAGAAAAAGTATAGCACGGACGGGCGCGCGGTAGCAAGCGATGAGCGGAGTTTTTTTAAAACTATTCGATGCAACCGCCGCCGAGGCAGACGCGGTCCAAATAAAGAACGCAGTATTGACCGGGGCAAACGGCGCGCTGCTTTTCGTCGAAAACGACTTCGGCTTGGCCTGCTTCGTCGAAATACACGGTGGCTTCCTGCAACGGTTGACGGTGACGGATACGAGCGAGAACTCGCGTTCCGGAAGGAACGGGATCGGTGATAAAATGGAATTTTTCCGTCGTCAAACGGTCGGAATAGAGTTCCG
Organism: uncultured Eubacteriales bacterium; assembly: GCA_902766325.1. Lineage (GTDB taxonomy): Bacteria > Bacillota > Clostridia > Christensenellales > DTU072 > CAG-1782. Next base: position 1,327 of record CACXDF010000261.1, read on the forward strand.
GGATCTCCCCTTGATGAACGTAAAGAATATTTTTTTCGACGTCTTTTTTGACGATATACCAGGGAGCGACGTTGTTTTCCCCCTTCATACCGCCCACGCCGAAGCCTTTGTGCTGACCTACGGTATAATAATAGACGCCCTTATGCGTGCCGATGACCTTATTATCAAGAGTGCGTATCTCGCCCTCTTTCATGGGGATATACCCGGCGAGAAAGGCGCGAAAATTACGCTCGCCGATAAAGCAGACTCCGGTGGAATCTTTCTTTTTCGCCGTAGCGAGACCGTATTTTTCGGCAAGGCGTCTTACTTCGGGTTTAGGAATGTCGGAAAGCGGAAAAAGCACGTTGTCGATCTGTTCGGAAGAGACCTGATTTAAAAAGTAAGTCTGGTCTTTGTTTTCGTCGGCGGAGCGCAGAAGGTAGGCTTTACCGTTCTCGTGCCTGATACCGCAGTAGTGGCCCGTCGCGATAAAGTCGGCGCCCAGTTGCATCGCGCGATCGCGGAAGACGCCGAATTTTATTTTGCTGTTGCAAAGAACGTCAGGATTGGGCGTACGGCCTTTTTTGTATTCGTCCACAAAGTGCAAAAAAACGTCGTTCCAATATTCGTCCGAAAAATCGACCGAATAATAGGGAATATCGAGGCGGTCGCATACGCGGCGAACGTCGGAAAAGTCCTCTTCCGCCGTACAACAACCGTTGTCGTTCGTTTCTTTCCAATTGTGCATGAACATCCCGACGACGTTATAGCCCTGTTCTTTCAAAAGAGCCGCGGCGACGCTGCTGTCCACGCCTCCGCTCATACCCACTACGACTGTTTTCATGCCTCTATCATACAACAAACGGCAGGTATAAATCAACTTTATCGGATAATAATTATCGAAAACAATACAAGGAGACACAAAAAATGAGTTTTAATCCTTTTTACGAAAAACCGGAAAACGTCGAAAAAATCTATCTCACGCCGTCCGAAATGTACGCAAGGTCCTACGACAAAAACGAAGTCGATCCGTACACGAAAGTCCGTTGCATCCTGATGAACGGCACGGAATACGAGGCTGTCGGCTTTTCGCACCGCTTTTTTCGAGCCTGCCCCGATAACGATATCCGTCGATCCCTCGCCGCCGTCAGAAGAAGCGAACAGCAACAACAAAAGCAGATCGCCGTCCTAAAGCCCATCAACGAAACGGTGCTGGAAACGACGATCAGCTACGAACAACTGGCCGTCGACCTGACCGTCGCGCTCGCAAAAAGAGAAAAAGACCCGTACGTCAAGCACGCGCTGGACTTTGCTCTTTTGGAAGATTTCGATCACCTGTATCGCTTTTCCAATCTTCTTGAAATGGAACATAAAGTATGCGCCGAAAAGTTGATCGGGTCTTACACCGAGATCACTCCCGGCCGGCCCACTATCAGCGAACATAGGCACCCGTACGACGGTGTTTGTCGTCCCGGAAACAACAAAACGGCGGATATCGCAACCAAGCTCAACGTCAATATCATTACCGCGGCCGAACAGCAGACGATGAACTATTATATGAACCAAGCAGGCTTTTACACCTCGGACGCGGGGAGAGAACTGTACCAGGAGATCGGCATGATCGAAGAACAGCACGTCTCTCGTTACGGCTCGCTCCTCGACGTCAACGCGACCTGGCTCGAAAACCTGCTTATGCACGAATACACCGAGTGTTATCTGTATTACTCCTGTTACAAGGACGAATCCGATCCGTACGTCAAAAAGATATGGGAAAGAAACCTCATTATGGAGATCAGTCACCTGCACGCCGCGGCGAACTTGCTCGAAAAGTACGAACATAAAAACTGGCAGGAAGTCATCCCCGGCGGAGAGTTCCCCGAGCTCCTCGCTTTCTCTTCTCAAAAAGAGTATATCCGCAACGTACTGAAAAACACCGTATGGGAGACGGCGAATTACGAGGACTACTCCCTCGTGTCCGCCTTGCCGGACGGGGCGAGATTTTTCACCTATCAAGGTCAGGTATGCGGCGACGGCGCCGAAGTACCTTCTCACGTCGTTCTCGATAGATATCTGTCCGAAAACAAAAAAGACTACCGATACGAAATCCGATCCAATCCCGTGCCCGAACTTGCCGACAGAACGCGCGA
>CACXDF010000262.1 GCA_902766325.1 uncultured Eubacteriales bacterium
ACGGCTACGTAAACCTTGCCGAAGCCGAAACCGTCGCGATAAACAGGATCGAATATTATAAGTTGCGCGTCAGAGGAGAAGACGGAGATAAATATATTCTTTGTTACACGTATTACGGCGCTGATAAGATGGACTATGTTATCGAACCGGCGGACACGTATAAAGAAGGATTGCTGGGGCATAAGGGGTACGCCGTTACCGCTCGCACGAAGGCCTTATATAATTCCGTCGCGTCGATCGCCGCCGCGCCCACGGCGCAGGAACTGCGTTTGCCGTATACGGAAGACGTCGTATATTGGCGTTTTTCCGACTGGACGGCCAATTACAGCGAAGCCAACCAGAATCCGACGTCCTTTGCAATGCCGATGCGTACGGTGATCATAAACGGCACGTTCACCATTTCCCGATATACGTTATCGGTGGCGATGGGAGGCGAAGGCGCGAATACGATGCGTTACGTGACCGTCAACGGTCGAGAACCGTCCTACTATGAAGGTCAGGATCTTTCTTTAGAGATACCTTATGCTTCCGACGTGCGCGTTGAGTATCAAGTAAAAACGGGTTACGCCTATACGAGGATAACTTATCTTTCTCAAAACGGAACGACCAAGCGTCCGCAAGATACCCATACGGGAGAAGATTACGTTTATCTGATCGACTTCGTTTTCGGGAGCGGCGAGGACGTAACGTATACGTTCGGGTCTCAGGCGATCGCGTATACTCTGACCTCTTATTTGCGGGTCGATCGCGAAAATGCGGAATCGGCGAAATATCTTTTGAGCGCGACCGGTCTGAACGTCGATACGGATCAGACTTTAGTTATCGGCTCCGACTTGTATTACTTCTTCCGGATCGACAGTCAGATGGAGTACGAGGACTTATTATCCGAGCATACGGAGATACCCTCCGCCGCCTTGCTCGAAGCCTGTAACTACACGTTCGGCGGGTGGAACTTCGCTTATTCCGGCGACGACGGCTACGTTTCTTACGTAAGTTCGAAAATGCCTGACAGAGACCTGATCGCCTTTACGACGCTTGCTATTAAGACGTTCGGCGTGGAAGTGCCGAACGACGCGACGTACGATTTCGATCCCATCGGCACGGATACCGGCGTTTACATGACGACGTCGCCCGTTTCTTATACGTCGGGAACGAACGTCCCGTTGTACGATTATTATACTGCGTTTGATTTCTCGTATATACTGCCACTTGGGTATCATTTTGAAAACTGGACCGTGACCAATACCCGTACGGGCGCCAGGACGACCTTGCAAAACGGCGCCTATTTCCGCCGCACGTTCGAGAAATTGACCGTAAGGCCGGCCGACTGGACGACGAAGTACGGTTCTTACTATATCCTGCGCGAGGACGGAAAATACGTGCCGAACAACGATCCCGATTACGCTTCTTTATGGGATGCGACGAAAGACTATTACAGATTTTCAGGAATGTATATGACGCGTTATTTTCCGGAGAACAGAGTGGAAAGAGACGATCTTTATTCGTTCTGCGCATTCGGCGCGAATACGGATACGACCTGGAAATGGACGGAAACAAGCAATTTCTTCTATGCGGAATTGACTTACATCCCGATCTTCGAAAAACCCGCCGATTGGGAGACGAATTACGCCGATTACTATATAGACGACGGCGGAAACTACGAAAAGAACGTTTCCGCGGTGTGGAACGGCGGCAATACCTATTGTTATCAGGGGCTCGTTTGTTTGACGAGTCAGCCGAGCGATTTCTCGCAGAACTACGGCAAGTATTATAAGGCGGCGGCTTCCGCTTATCGCTATACCGTGAAAGAGACGGAGTACGAAGGAGAATATTATTATATCCGTCTGGAAAGCATTACCGAAAAGCCCGCCGATTGGACGACGGCTTACGCTTCTTATTTCGTAATGGAAGGGACGAAGTTCGTTCTGAATCGCGCCGCCGATTGGGACGATGAAAAGAGTTATGCGAAAGCGGCGGGTTATCAGTCCGCGCTTGCTTCTGCAGACAGAACGTTGGACGTCGATCGCTACGCTCTGTATATTCGCGTGCATAACGCCGATCCCGTTTGGGACGACGCTGCGATCTACGTTGAACGTTCTTACGTTACGCTTGCGGAACGACCGGCAGACTGGGATACCGAATACGGTTCTTATTTCGTTAAGGACGGTACGGCTTATACGCTCAACGTATCCTCCGTATGGGACGACTCCCGAGAATACGCGTACGTCGGATACGAATCCTTATCCGAACGCCCCGTCGATTGGGATAGCGATTACGATTCGTACGATCGTCTCGTCGTCGCGCCGAACTGGTACGAGCCGGGTAAAAAGGTCGTCGCAGTCGATCTGACCATGTTCGTAACGGCCAATATCCGCGTCGAAGCCAAATTCGCGAAAGACACCTTTAAGGCGGAAGTTAAAGTCATCGACGGTACCGTCGGCGTTGTCTCCATCGGTCAGACCGGCGCTTCTTCCGGTAACTTCAAGATGGACGAGATCAAATTCGAATACTACAGCACCATCGACATTATGATCCTGGCGTCCGGCATCGCCGACGGTAAAAAGATATCTTCCGTCGCCGTTTATATGAATAGGAACGACGGTTTGCCGTTCGACGCGAACGATTATGCCGCGGAAAGAACGGAACTCTTTAATCCGGTCGTCAATACGAGCAATTACGAGTACCTGACGTCCGATTTCACTACCGATCATTATACCGGCAACGTCTTTATCGTCGTAACGCTGACCGATATCGAATACTTGATATCCTACGTCCTTTATACGGATCTTGATACCCCGGACGACCTGTCGGAAGACAATAAGATCACGCTTGCGCTTGACGAATCGGCCACCGAAGGTAGTTTTTACGCGCTGAAAAACAAATTCCGTATCGGGTACGACAAGGTATTCCGTCTTAATAACTTTTTGAGCAGCGCCGAAGTGCTTTCGCTACTTACCGACGATCAGATCTCCGGTTTCGGCGGCGGAAACAGGAACAACTTGCTTGTTGTCAACTGGTTCTTGTCGCAACCGACGGCTTCCGTCGCGCAGACCGATATCCTGGATAGTTATCGTCATATCGATAAAAGCGATAACCTCGTCGTTTACGGCATGATCCTGAACCTGTTCCGCGTGCAAACGAGTCCGAACGAAGTTGCGCTCGGCTTTAATAAATACGTTACCGATTCTTTCGACGAAGTGTACGACAGGAATATTCCTTCTCTTATCGTTCCTACCGTTTACGGCGGAGTGAACGTTACGAGATACGGTTTCACGTCCGATTCGACGTTTATTAAGTATTCGTTTTCCAACAACGAAAAAATAATGGAACTCACCTTCGGCCCGGCTCTCAGATACGTTGACAGCGGCGCGTTCGACGGATGTAAAGCGCTTACGACCGTCACCGCGGCGGAAGGCGTCCGTGAGATCGCGGCAAACGCTTTTAAGGGATGCTCGGCTCTTTCTACGTTCGATTTTCCCGTTTCTCTCGTACGCTTCGGAGACAAAGCCTTTTCCGGAACGGCGTTTGCTTCCATAACGATCGGAAACGATCTGCCTTCCGGCGCGACGCTGCGCGAATACGGATCGGAAGTCTTCTCGGATATAAGGCCTTTGAGCGCGGTCTACTTCGACGCCAAC
>CACXDF010000263.1 GCA_902766325.1 uncultured Eubacteriales bacterium
CGGTATTGGTGCACTTGCCGTAGCCGGTGTTGTTAAAACCGATATTGTTCGTTCCGAAAGTACAATTATAAAGGGTATAATCGTAATCCGATCCGGTAGGGGCAAGGTTCTGCCAAGTGGACGAAGAGGTGCTGTGCCCTTCTCGGGTGTTATGTTCTCCGTCAAGCCACAAGGTCATTCCGTCTTTCACGTATCCGACGTCGGTGCTTTGCGGCAAAAATCTTTCCCGATCGAGTTGATAATTCATGGTACGTTCGTAATTTGTCAACGTCCGATTATAAATGCGGATCGCATAGATATTACCGTTAAACCAATACTGATTGCCGCTTTCGCCCTCTCCGCGCCGTCCGATCCACATATTGGTGGTATTCGTCCTGTTCCATTGGTCGGTACCGCTTCCTTTACTGCATAACGTGTTATTAATGTACAAGTTATAATCGTTTGAGCCCGATCCGGTGTAGGTAATGGAATAAGTAAGTAACTTGCTGACTTCAAAACCGGTATTATTTGAGGTAGCTCGCGTTTTACCTCCGCCGGGAGCCGCCGCCGTGATGACCGACGTCATGCTCGTCCAGCCGAGACCGGCGCACGAGACGTTGTCCATAAAAACGATTTGATAAGTAGACGCCGGAAGATTGCATAACAGGGTAATTTCGAGCGTAAGCGTTTCGCCTGCGGCAAGATTGGGTGCGCTCGCGCGTTGACCGCAGCTGCTACTGCCGTTAAAGCCGAAATAACGGTCGCCGATAGAACAATTCGACATAGTGAAGTCGTATCCGTAGCCGGAAAGGTCTTCCCACGTGCTCGTCGAGGCGCTGTGTCCGGCGCGAGTGTTCTTTTCGCCGTCGAGCCATAGTCTCATACCGTCTTTGGCATACCCCAATTCGTCTTCCGTAGACAAAGAAAATCTTTCTACGTCTCTTTCGTAATTCATTCTCCTTTCGCCCGCCGTTAAAGAACGGTTATAGATGCGAACGGCATAGATCTTTCCGAAAAAGGCCATGTTGCTCTGATTCTTATTCCCTTCGATGGCGCCGAGTATCTTCCCCGTATATCCCGATATAGGGGTATGATAATGCGTTCCGCTCGTCAGCGTTTCGTAAGGACTTCCGTCGACGTCGGCAACAAATTGATTGTTGGCCGTCACGCTGGTATAAGAAACGGACACGTTATGAAAGACGTTTGGCACAGACGACTTGGAATTCAATAAAGAATACTTGGTATACGACAAATTCATGGCTAAGATGAGCCATTTTTCCGAACCGCTATAGTAGTTACTGACGCATACGTTACTGGATCCGTCGCTGTAGACCATACAACTGTCCGTCGGAAGCGAGTCGGAAACGTAAACGACTTCCATCGTCAAGCCGGAACTCCCGGCAAGATTGGTCGTGTTGTTGCAATAGGCATAACTCGGCTCTATGTTGTCGGAAGAAATACCGTTGAACGTAACGCCGTCTTCGCTCACGGAGCAATTATGCATATCAAAGTCGTAGTTGGTCCCGCTTCCGCTGATATCTTCCCACGTGGTCGCGTTATTGTTATGACCGCTACGGGTATTGACGATACCGTCGAGTTGCAGGACAAGGCCGTCCTTGACGTAGCCTTGGTCAGTCCTGTTTTGGCTCTCGAACCTCTTGACGTCGAGATTATAATTCCGTAATTGTTCCGCTTCCGTCAAAGCTCGGTTGTAGACTCGGATAGCATATATTTCGCCTTTATAAAAATACTGATCATAACTGGACGTATAGTCTCTGCATCCGATACACTTATAATTCGAGGTGCCGTAGCTCCAACTGTTATTACTTCCTCTGCCGTCCTGCCGCACGCCGTCGGCATAACAAACAAAGGCGCTCGTCGAGGTGTAATCGTAATATGCGACGGAATACGACAGTAATTTACTCCACGCAAAAATAGGTCTGTCCGAAATAACTTGTTTTTGATAAGTATCGCTTGAACCGTGGATGATGCCTCTGTTATCATTCCCGATGCCGAAAGCGTTATAGGACTGCGGATCCTGGAATAATATGACGTTTTTCGTTGTGGAAGTCGCTTTGAAGACGATCTCCACCGTCGATTCTTTTCCGCCCGTCCAGGCCGTTGCGTTGTTAAGATAGGCAAAGTCGTCGGCTCCGTCAAAAGATAAAGACTTGGACGTAATAGACGCGCCGGAAATGGTAAAGTCATAGTTATTGCCGGACAGATCCTGCCACGTACTCGTATTCGAGCTATGTCCGGAACGGGTATTATTGATGCCGTCAAGGCATAGTTTCAGCCCGTCTGTCACGTACCCGAGGTCGGATGCGGAAACGGCAAGAGCGTCTTGACTGCTGACGGTCATTTTTCCGAAAAAGGACGCAAAAAACAAAACGGGGATAAAAGCGATAATAAAAAGAACGATCGCTGTCTTTTTCGATATCGTTAAACGTCTTTTGTACATTGCCGTTATTCCCCTTCCCCAATAATAAGCTAATAATTTATTATTTTTGATCTTATTATAATAAAGGCTGTCCAACAATTGTCCAACAAATTGAAGAAAATAGCAAAAAATTAATATTTTTCAGATAATAATTAAGGTTAATTAAAGGGAAATGGAACGTCTTTTCTTTGCACCCTTCCGAACACTCGTATTCGGAAGGGTGTAATGTGTTTGGATTAAATATCTTTCACGTCGAACGTCACGCCGAAGACGATCTTTTGATTCGGAGCGATGGTTTTATACTTGAAATATCCGTCCATAAAAGAAGTGGACGGCTCGATCCCGAGGGCGTAGTCGTGAGAAGCGTTGGTGACCCATTGCACTTGACAAGGCAAAGTATCGCCGGTGTAAGAGAGGACGAACTTCTTACCCAGTTTTTTATTGGTAACGGTGATTTCGGGAACGTTATTTTCTATATAATAACAGCTTTCTTCTTCGTTATCGACGGGCGCCGGAAAGGTCGTGCGGTCGGCGATATGATCGGCGGCGTGCTTGGTACGCGGTATCACGGTACGAGCGTCCTGCTCTACGGTGACGCCGGCGTCGAGCATCGGATATCCGACGTTGCAATGGTACAGCAGACAGTAGTTTTCCGTTTTCGTACCCCTGTTTGTCAATTCGTCGCGGACGGAGACCGAAGAAGAGCCGATCTTTGTGGAGACGGTGCGCTTTATATAAAGGTTCCGGCCGAAGAGCGCGGATAATTCTATCTCGCCGACGACTTCGATCTTTTCTTCGTCGCAAACACAAGAAAGGATACGGGCGGGAGTGTTATGCAAAAGTCCGTGGATCTCGTATCCGTCGCGGGCGCCGATATTATCGAGACCGCAGGTATAGAGCATGCCTCCTTCAAAGCGGCTTGCATAGGCGATCTCACGACTGACGAGACCGTTTTTGCAGACGAAAGAGATATTGATGCCCTTATGCCACAGTTGCGACATATCGAGGGCTTTGGATTCGTTCAGTAAAAAACGTAGAACGCCGTTATCGACCTCGATAATGCGGAGTCCGCGTTCTTTGCCGTCGACGAGTTCGTACCGACGGACGTAAGCGATCTGAGACAGATTATTGATTTGATTCAGCATAAGAAAAAACCTCCCGAAAGTTATGATCTATTGTCTTAAAAAGGCGAGAGCGCCTTTGATGCCGTCTATAGCGGCGCTGGTTATACCGCCGGCATATCCGGCTCCTTCTCCGAGCGGGAATAATCCGTCGATCGAAGAACGATAATTCTCGTCACGTAAAATTCGCACCGGAGAACTGGATCTTGCCTCGATCCCGGTCAGCACGCTGTCCGGCGCATCAAACCCGCGGAGTTTACGTCCGAAAAGAGGCAATCCCGCGATCAAAGTATCGGTAACGTGCGCGGGCAGGACGGCCCGCAAATCGGCGGCGACGTAACCGGAAGCTACGCTTGGACGCGTCGCGCCGAAACGATCGGTCGTCCTGCCCCGAATAAGGTCTCCGTACGTCTGTACGACGGGTTTGTAAGCGCCGCTTACTTGATAGGTGAGCCGCTCGTACTTTCTTTGGTATTCCATTCCGGCCAAGGGATGATCGCTCTTCCAGTGTTCCGGTCCGACGTTAACGAGAAGCGCGCTATTGGAGTTAACGGCGTTTCTTAAAAAATAGCTCATACCGTTGACACACACGCCGCCCTCTTCGCTGCTTGCGTTGACGACGTGTCCTCCCGGGCACATACAAAACGTATACAGGCTGCTGCCCGTAGGCGTACTCGTCGCCATTTTATAATCGGCAGCCGGCAGTAAAGAAGCGAATTTTCCGTACTGCGCGCGATCGATCGTTTCGCGCAAGTGCTCAATACGGACTCCCATACTGTATATTTTGGATTCCATTTTTACGGAATGTCCGTTTAGCATTTCAAACGTATCGCGCGATGAATGGCCGACGGCAAAGAAGACCGCGTCCGTTTCCGTCGCACCTTGATCGGTGACGACTCCGATTATTTTTCCGGCGACGATACGTATATCCGTCACCGTAGTGCGGTAGCGGACTTCGCCGCCGAGAGCGATTATTTTTTCGCGCATATTCTTTACCACCGTCCGCAAATTATCGGTGCCGACGTGCGGTTTGGATAAATACCGTATTTCTTCGGGCGCGCCGCAACGAATAAATTCTTCCAATACGACGGGGATATACTCGTTGTGAAGGTTGGTGTTCAGCTTCCCGTCCGAAAACGTGCCCGCTCCCCCTTCGCCGAACTGAACGTTGCTGTTCGGATCCAAATTATGATCGGTGAAAAATCTATTGACCGTGCGTTCGCGGTCTTCTACTCTTTCGCCTCGTTCAAGAACGATGGGTCTGCAACCGGCATAGGCGAGCGTCAGCGCGCAAAACAGTCCCGCGGGGCCCGTCCCCACCACCACCGGGCGATACGAAAGGTTTTTCTTCCCGGCCATGGCTTCGAGCGAGATCGTTTCTTTTTCGTACGGGGCGACTTCTTTAGAAAGATACTTCTTGTCGTTCTCAGTCGAAACGGCGACGGAATAGACGTAACGGACGTCCTCTTTCTTCCGGGCGTCGATACTCTTTTTGAGAACGATCAATTCTTCGATCTCCCGTGCGCGCAGTTTTTTGCGGACGACTTCGTCCAAAGTTGTTTTTTCGCCGACGGGAACGGTAATGCCAAGTTGGATCATATTTTTTTTCAGAACGCCCAGTTCCCCTCCCTGAAGATGGGCACGACACCCTTGTCCGTCACGGCGTCGATACTGAGGTCGGCCGTTCCGATCATAAAGTCGACGTGAATGATGGACTCGTTGATACCCTTTTCGCGGCACTCTTCGAGGGTCATATTCTCAAAGCCTTCCAGACACTCGGGGAATCCCTCGCCGAGCGCAAAGTGGCAACAGGCGTTTTCGTCGTACAACGTATTGAGAAAGGTAATGCCCGAATTGCGTATGGGCGAGTCGTACGGCACAAGCGCGCATTCGCCCAGCATACAAGACCGTTCGTCCATCGCGATCATCGTCTTCAACAGTTCTTCGTTCTTTTCCGCATGCGCTTCGACGACGCGACCGTTTTCAAACCGAAGCCAAAAGTTTTCGATCAACTCCCCTCTGTAAGACAAAGGACGAGATGCGTAAACGATACCTTCGGCGTCGCCCGCCTTCGGCGAAGTGAAGACCTCTTCGGAAGGAACGTTGGGATTGAATGAAATACCGGATAACGTCCTTTCTTCTCCGCCGGCAAACCGACCTCCGTCGATCAATCCGACGGAAATATCCGTACCGTTACTTGAGCGGTACGCAAGGCGCTTTATTTTTAAGGAATTCAGATAAGTATAGCGGCGTCTTAAGTCGGCGTTATGTTCTTCCCACGCTTGCACCGGATCGCCTTTATCGGCTCTCGAAGTATAAAGTATAGCTTCCCAAAGTTTCTTTTCGGCAACACTCGGGCTGACGCCGGGAAAGACCTTTTTCGCCCAGGATTTGCCGGGTACGCCGGCGATACACCACTGGTACTTATTCTCTATTTTATCGCGATACGCGCGTACGACGGGATATCGATTTTTGCGAACGTTCGCTACTTTTTTTTGATCGACCCCGGCAAGACCGTTCGGGTCTTCCGACTCAAGGTACAGGATAGCCGGCAAGGTGTCCGCAAGGTAGTCGTATTTCTTTTGTTCCCACTCGGGAATGTCGGAAAGCACCTTTTCCGCGCAATACTTATACTGTATTTTTTCCAGCGGCTGATGTTGCCATTCGACGGTGACCTTCCGGGCGCCTCTTTTATAACAAAGCCGGGTCACTTCTTCGACGAATTCGATCTGATCGAGCCCGGCGCGGATGATAACGTCCTGCTTTTTCTGCACGTTGATGCCCTTCTCCACGAGCAAACGGGCGTAGCCCTTTTTTACTTTCTGCATTTTATTCTCCCTTATATACGACGATATACGCCGTTCTCTTTTCCGTATTCAACGAAAAACCGTCCTTCAAAAGTTGTCCGCCGTCCTTTTGGCAAACGGCCTCTCCTTCTATCGTGTTCAGCGTATAGCGGACGTTTTCTTTCAAGCCGCTCGGAATGAGCGTCTTTGCGCCGTTTTTCGTTTTGCTCCGCGCAAAAACCAGTATAACGCCCTCGTTTTCGTCGCCGAATTGAAGCGCCGCCGTCTGCCGATCGGACATAGTGCAAGAAGTAAGCGGATAGTAGTTTTTGAGGAAGTAGCCTTTGATCTTCTCATACTCCGACGTAAACTTTTTATACCCGTCCGGATCTCCGTTTAAAAACGACGGATAACACTCGATGATGGGGCCGAGGAAAGAGCGATAGTCATATTCGCCCGTCGTCCAGTCGTTTCCGGAGTTACTGAGCGGCAGCCACAGGCTGAGCCCATAAGTCTGATACTGGCAGGCTTCCGGCAGATCCGGGTAATCCACGCA
>CACXDF010000264.1 GCA_902766325.1 uncultured Eubacteriales bacterium
AAAAAAAGACGGCTGGCAGATACTATCTTGCTCTCCTCGACGGCAACGTCAAAGAAGATACGGGCGTTATCGATCAACCGATCGCGAGGCACAAGACGGATCGTAAAAAGATGGCCGTCGATAAAGACGGCCGCAACGCGATAACGTATTATACCGTCGTGGAAAGGTTCGGCGGAAAGTATATGCTCGTTAAATTCAAACTGGGAACGGGCAGAACCCATCAGATACGCGTCCATTCCAAGTTCATCGGACATCCGGTAGTCGGCGATCCGCTTTATAACTGCAAAAAAGAATTGGGATTGGAATCGCAGTTGCTCCATGCTTACCGTCTTGAACTGGATCATCCTTCAACGGGGGAAAGAATGGTCTTTTGCGCGCCGCTTCCCGAGACTTTTTTGAAAACGTTAAAAAAATTACGTGCCGCTTGCTATCATTAAATTCCGACAAGAGCATACAGTTTTGGTATGTATTCTTTTTACGACGAGATATTGCTTCGTCTCGGCTTGCCGCTCGAACAAACCACTTTGCCGCGCGTCGTTTTATTCTATAACGCGGGCGTGGCCGTAGAAGGACATAAAGGACTTCTTTCCTGTTCGGACGAAGAGATCGTTTTTCGGTTGGGTAAAGACAAAATGAGAATATCGGGAAAAGGATTGGTTGTTCGGGAAATTTCGGACAAACGTCTTTTCGTGCGCGGAGCGATCGTCTCCGTCGGAGCCGTCGATGAATAAGCGCTTGATAAAAACCGACGGCAAAGCTCCTTTCGTCGGGAAATTAATGAATCTTGCCGGGATCACCGTCTTTAACGTGCGCAAAGAAGAGGACGGGTGCGTCTTTTCGGTAAAAGAAAAAGACGTTCCCGCCGTCGAAAAGATCCTTTGCGAAAAAAATAAAAAGTGTGTTGTTTCGGAGAAAAAAGAGAGTTTTTTTAAACGTGCGCTTAATAGGTCGGGACTATGGATCGGTCTGCTTGTCGTTATGGCCGTCGCGGCGTTGTTTTCTCGATGCGTCACGAAAATATCCGTAAACGGAAATGAGAACGTGCCGACGGAAGCGATCGTCGAGGCGGTCGCGCGGGAGATCGGCCTGCCCGTCATGAAAAGCGCCGTCGATCCGGATAAGTTGATTCGTGCGGTATGCGGCATAGAAGAAATCAGCGACGCGTCGGTGCGCGTTGAAGGAAACACCGTTTTCGTGACCGTGTTGGAACGTCTTCCGGCAGCGGAACTTCCGCATGGCGACGTAAAAAGCAAGTACGACGCGCTTGTGACCAGGGTGATCGTATACGAAGGAGAATGCCTGGTCAAAGCGGGCGATACCGTTAAAACGGGAGACGTCCTGATCAAAGAAACGGATAAAAGCGCCAAAGGCGAGGCGTACGGCAGGGTGTGGTTCCATGAAAACGCGATAATACCTTTTTCGGAGATCGCGCTCGTGCGGACGGGACGGGAAGAAACCGTTATTTATACGGGCGATAAAAAGCCGGAATACAGAGGTAAGTTCGATCTGTACGAAATTGAAGAAACGGAGACCGTTCCGAAACTTCCCATACCTCTTAAAGCGCGGAAGATCACTTATTTCGAAGTGGAAGAAAAACGGATCGAAATCGATTTTGAGGCGCAAAAAGAAGACATATTACGTAAAAAATTCGATCGTATAGAGAAGGCTTTGCCGGGACCTTTCGAAAAACCTAAAAAATGGTTTTTTATAAAAACAGTAGACAAAATGCACGTTTTGGATTTATACTATGAAATAGAAATGAAAATTTCGGAATAAAAAATAAGGTGAACATGAGAGAGATCACACAGACGGAATCGACGTCTACGATCAAAAAGAAAGATGCTCGAATAACTTGGGTGCGGACGGAAATACTGTTTCTGTTCGCGTCGTTCGGATTGCCTTACCTGATGGGGCTGTTTTTCTATTTGACTACCCGTTATTCTTTGCTCGACATTTTCAGTCATGAAAAGGTGATCCGTTATGCGTTGCTCGGCGTCGTGTTCTTTTTTACCTTTACTTTCTTCTCTTGGTATCTTCATTATCGGAAGGCGGAAGTCTTTTTGCACAAAAGCACGAAATGGATATTGACGACCACGGTCTATTTTTCTTTTCTGCTTTCTCCGATCCTTGCCAACGTTTTGTCGCCTTTCATCGTTCCGCTCGTTTTCTGCGGACTCTTGATCGCGCTTCTCGTAGACGAAAAACTGGCGTATATCGTCAACGCCGTCGCGCCGACGTTGTTTTTCTTGTGCTATTACGTGTTGAATCCGGTGACGGATATGTTCTCGTTGGTTTCTTCCGGATTGGTCCAACTGCTTTCCGGTTGCTTTATGCTCGTTACGACGAAGAACAGATATACCCGGTTGTCGTTCCTGTTGAAGTGTCTTGCGGTCGGGTTGCTCGTTTCTTTTCCCATCGCGATGATCTCGTCTTTATTGCGGGTGGACGCGGACGTAGAGAGCGCCGTGATCAGCGGTATTTTCGCTTCCGTCTCCGTCCTCAGCAGTCTTGCTTTCTTTATGGTGCTTACGCCGCTTTTCGAGGTGGCTTTCGGCTTGTACAGTAATTTCCGGCTGGAAGAAATATGCACGTCCGACGCGCCGCTTATGGAAAGGCTGGCAAAAGAGGCTCCCGGCACCTATAATCACTCCATCGCCATGGCGACTTTGGCGCAGGACTGCGCAAAGGCGATCGGAGAAAACGCTTCTTTGGCAAAAGCCGGCGCTTGCTACCACGACGTTGGCAAACTGTATAATCCCATTTGCTTTTCCGAAAATCAAACGACTTATAACCCGCACGATAATTATATTCCCGAAGTCAGCGTCGCGCTTATTACGCGCCATACGAAGGAGGGGGCGAACCTTATCAGAAAACAGCGTCTTCCCGAGGCGCTCGCGCAGATCGCGCAAGAACACCACGGAGATCAGACGGTCAGTTACTTTTTGAATAAGTCCATCAGAATGACGGACGAAAAAATGAACAGCGACTTGTTCCGATATAAAGGCCCGCGGCCGAGTACGAAAATAAGCGGTATCATCATGATCGTCGATACCGTCGAAGCGGCGACCAGAGCGCAGGGCATCAATAAAGATCCCGTTCTGTTCCGCGCCTTTATCCATAAGCTTATCAACGATAAGATCGAGGCGAACCAGTTTAGCGATTGTCCGCTGACGTTCAAAGATTTTACTTTAATAGAAGAAACTCTTCTGAAGAGTATCCCCGCTATATATCATCAAAGGATCAAATATAACAAGTGATAGAAATTTTTACAGAAAAATACCGTGACGTTCTTTCGGCCGCGGCCGAAGGCGTTTGCAAAAAGTTAGGCGTCAGTCCGGACGATATCGACGTAGAGATCAACATGGTCGACGCCGAAGAAATACGTTCTCTCAATAAAGAACAGCGCAACATCGACAAAGTAACGGACGTGTTGAGTTTTCAAAACCTTGCCGACGTGCATTTTCCTTTTTCAAAAGACGATTATACGGACGATATCAATCCGGAAAACGGTTCCGTTTTTCTCGGCGAGATATTTATTTGCGAAGAAAGGGCTGACGAACAGGCCGAAGAATACGACCATACTCTCGAAAGAGAACTATCCTTTTTGTGCTGTCACGGGATGCTTCATCTTTTCGGATACGATCACGACACGGAAGAAAAAGAAAAAGCGATGAACGATCTTTGCGAAGAAGCGCTTTCTTCCATCGGTCAGACCAGAGACAAAGGGTATGAAAAGAAAGAAGAAAAAAAGAGCGATTTTCATTCCGGTTTTGTCGCTTTGATGGGACGCCCGAACGCGGGGAAAAGTACGCTCCTTAATTCCATCGTGGGCGAGAAGGTTTCTATCGTCAGTTGGAAACCGCAGACTACGCGAAACAAGATAAAAGGAATTTATAACGAGCCCGATTGTCAGATCGTCTTTATCGATACGCCCGGTTTGCACAAACCGAGGAATTCGCTTGGCGATTATATGATGAAGACGGCCGCTTCCGCGACGGAAGACATTGATTGTATCGTTTATCTTGTCGACGGAGAAAAAGGTTTGTCGGCGGAAGACGTAAACAATATAAACAATTACGTCTCGGACGGTTTTAAAGTCATCGTCGCCGTCAATAAAGTGGATCATATCACAAAAGAAAGAGTGATGGCCATTTTGACGCAGATCAACGAAATAAAAGGGCTCGTCGCCGTCGTGCCGCTGTCCGCCCTGCGAAAGAAGAATATAGAACCGCTTATCGAAGAGATCAAAAAGCTCCTTGTCGACACGATCAAGTATTATGACGAGGATAGCTATACCGATAAGAATATGCGCTTTATCGCGGCCGAAATCATCCGCGAAAAGGCCCTTCGTCTTCTCGATCAGGAAGTGCCGTACGGTATCGGCGTGGACATACGGGAATACGCCTATCGCGAAAGCGGCGATATCATCGACATAAGCGCCGACATCATTTGCGAAAAGCAGGCGCATAAACCCATTATTTTAGGAAAAGGCGGTAGCATGATCAAAAAGATAGCTACCTATGCTCGTCAAGATCTGGAAGAGATCGCCGGAACGAAGATCTTTTTGACGCTTTTCGTACGGGTCAAGGACGACTGGAGAGAGGACGAATCGGTCATGAGATCGATCGGGTACAACAAAAAAGATTTAAGCTGATCGGGAATAAAAAGCCTCCAAATTGCGCATCCTTGATTTCGGAGGCACTATGAAATCATCGGATCTTTTTTGGAAAGCGTTTGAAAAAAGCGGGAACACCGGGTATTATCTTTTATATAAGACCCTGCTGGAAGAGGAAAATGGAAGAGACGATTAAAGGTATTGTCATACGCGCGACCGATTACGGGGAGAAGGACAGGATCATCGACGTTTTTTCTCCGTTCGGTATCGTGACCTTTTCGGCAAAAGGAGTAAGAGGCAATTCCGCCAAATTAAAGAGTCTGACCGCTTTGCTTACGTACGGAGAATTCACGTCCAGACAGGGGAGAGGGAAAAAAGTTCTTTCCGGAGGCGAAGTCGTCGAAAGTTTTTTTCCGTGCTGGACGGACCCGAAGCGGTACGCTTGCGCCATGATCTGTTTGGAAACGGTCGAAAAACTATTTAAAAGGGAAGAAGAAACAAAAGAAGAATTCGTCGATCTTTTAAAGTCGTTAAGCGAAATAACGTACGGAGAAAACCCTTTGGCGACTTGCGATTGGTTTGTGGTACGATGCGCGCGTAAGATCGGATGCGAATACGACGGTATAGCCGATTTCGATCCCGATACATATCAACTCGTATCCGCGATCGCCGACGGTACGGAAAAAGGGGTCGTCGGCGCGACGGAAACGGATCTTTTTTCGGCGCTGAGGGCGCTGACGCTTTGTTTCAGCGGAGAATTCGGCGTGCGACTTCGTTCTTTGAAAGAAGCGGAAAGGATCTTTTTCGGATTTTAAATCATCATTTACGCAAAAACTGTAGTAAAATACTTGTATATTTTTTGAAAATCAACTATAATATCCAATAGCTAAAAAGCATTTTATTCTATTTACAGGAGAGATTTCAATGAAAAAGTATGTTTATCTTTTCACAGAAGGTAACGCCGGAATGCGTGAAATTCTCGGCGGAAAAGGCGCTAACCTTGCCGAAATGACCAACATCGGTTTGCCTGTTCCTCAGGGCTTCACGATCAGTACGGAAGCGTGTACCAAATACTACGAGGACGGCAGACAAATAAACCCCGAAATTCAAGCTCAGATCATGGAGTACATCGAGAAGATGGAAAAGATCACCGGCAAGAAATTCGGTGACAAAGAGAACCCGCTTCTCGTTTCCGTCCGCTCCGGCGCAAGAGCTTCTATGCCCGGTATGATGGATACCATTCTTAACCTCGGTCTTAACGAAGAGGTCGTCAACGTCATCGCGAACAAGTCCAACAATCCCAGATGGGCGTGGGACTGCTACAGAAGATTCATCCAGATGTTCTCGGACGTCGTTATGGAAGTATCCAAGAAAGAATTCGAAAGTCTGATCGACGAAATGAAAGAATGGAAGGGCGTCACCTACGACGTAGACCTGACCGCCAGCGACCTGCGCGAACTCGCCAACAAGTTCAAGGCCAAGTATAAGCAGGCTCTCGGAAAGGACTTCCCGGACGATCCGAAAGAACAGCTTTTCGAGGCTATCAAAGCCGTTTTCCGCAGCTGGGACAACCCCCGCGCCAACATCTATCGTATGGATCACGACATCCCGTACAGCTGGGGTACCGCCGTTAACGTCCAGATGATGGCTTTCGGTAACATGGGTAACGATTGCGGCACCGGCGTTGCGTTTACGCGTAACCCCGCTACCGGCGAAAAGGGACTCATGGGCGAGTTCTTGATGAACGCTCAGGGCGAAGACGTCGTTGCCGGCGTTCGTACTCCGATGCCGATCTCTCAGATGGCCGACGTTCTTCCCGACGTTTATAAGCAATTCCTCGGTGTTTGCCAAACCCTCGAAAATCACTACAGAGACATGCAGGATATGGAATTCACCATCGAACAAGGCAAACTCTATATGTTGCAAACCAGAAACGGCAAGCGTACCGCCGCCGCCGCTATCCGCATCGCTTGCGACCTCATCGACGAAGGCATGATCACCGAGAAGGAAGCCCTTCTGCAGATCGACGCCAAGACTCTCGATATGCTCTTGCACCCGACTTTCGACGTCGCCGCTCTCAAGGCCGCCGATAAGAGCAACGTGGTAGGTAAGGGTATTGCCGCTTCTCCCGGCGCTGCCGCCGGCACCATCGTCTTCACTCCCGAAGACGCCGTTAAGCTCGGAAAGCGCGGCAAGAAGGTCATCCTCGTCAGACTGGAGACCTCTCCGGAAGATATCGAAGGTATGAAGTTCGCGCAGGGCATCCTGACCGTTCGCGGCGGACAGACCTCTCACGCGGCCGTCGTTGCCCGCGGTATGGGTACCTGCTGCGTATCCGGTTGCGGAGACATCAAGATGCACGAAGAAGAAAAGTACTTCGAACTCGGCGGAAAAGTATTCCACGAGGGCGACGAACTCTCTCTCGACGGCTCCACCGGTAAGATCTACGATTGCGCGATCAAGACCGTTCCGGCCGATCCCAACAGCGGATATTTCGGCCGCATCATGAAGCTCGCCGACAAATATAAGACCATGGGCGTCCGCACCAATGCCGACACCCCGGCCGACGCGAAGAAAGCCGTTGAACTCGGCGCCGACGGTATCGGTCTCTGCCGTACCGAGCATATGTTCTTCGGACCCGGCAGAATCGAGAAGTTCAGAGAAATGATCTGCTCCGAGACAACCGCCGAAAGAGAAAAGGCTCTCGCCGCTATCGAACCGATGCAACAGGCCGACTTCGAAGGCTTGATGGAAGCGTTGGAAGGCAAACCGGTCACTATCCGTTTCTTGGATCCGCCGCTGCATGAATTCGTACCCGTCGAGACCAGAGATATCGAAAATCTCGCCGCCGCTAAGGGTAAGACCACGCAAGAAATTCGTTTGTTCTGCAAGGGCTTGGAAGAATTCAACCCCATGATGGGTCACCGTGGTTGCCGTTTGGCCGTTACTTATCCGGAGATCGCCGTTATGCAAACGAAAGCCGTCATCAAGGCCGCTATCAACGTTCAAAAGCGTCATCCCGATTGGAAAGTCGTTCCCGAGATCATGATCCCGCTCGTCGGAGAGATCAAGGAACTTAAGTTTTGCAAGGATACCGTCGTTAAGACCGCTGACGAAGTCATCAAAGCTGCCGGCGTAGAACTCAAGTACGAAGTCGGTACCATGATCGAGATCCCGAGAGCGGCTCTTACCGCCGACGAGATCGCCAAAGAGGCCGAATTCTTCTGCTTCGGTACTAACGACCTGACCCAGATGACCTTCGGTTTCAGCCGTGACGACGCCAGCAAGTTCTTGCCCAGCTACTACAACGCCAAGATCTACGAGTCCGATCCGTTCGCTCGTCTCGACACCGTCGGCGTAGGCAAACTCATGAAAATGGCC
>CACXDF010000265.1 GCA_902766325.1 uncultured Eubacteriales bacterium
CGTGGGCGTATCCGGTATCAATCTTAAGGATATGGCGTTTGCTAAGGACGGCAACGGCAATCCCATGTATGATACCGCCGGCAATCTCGTCTGGCAGGAAGTGGCAGGCGTTCATACCGTCGACTTCCACGAGGCGAACACCGCCGGAAGCACTTTCGGAAAGTATTATTACTTCTTCAGTCTCAACAACAACGACGCGAGCAAAACGATCGCCGTTTCCGAATATCGTTACCGCATCTATACGGGAAGCGGCATATCCACCGATATTTCTTTCAGCGCGAAGTTCGATTCGACCGAAGTGATCCGGTTAAAGAACGTAGACGTAAACAGCGCGACGGGTAAGAACAGCCATTCCTGGTCGGTCAACGCCGGTTCCGGCGTGTTATCCGATCCGGCTTTCTCCGTTTGCGAAGATATCTCGTTATCGTTCGCCAGTTCTTTGGACGCGGCCGGGGTCGAAGACCATTACAGATTGTTCTATTATCCCTTTACCGCCGATATGATCGGTATGGCCGGCGCCGTGCCGACGGACAGCGAACTGCTGGCGTATGCAAGTCGTATCGCTGCGGAAGATAATCTTTCTTCCATTAAAAAGTACGTCGAACTGACCGAAGATGCCGTTAACGCGCAGATCGCTTCGGACAGCCAAGGCACTTTATATTTTGCCGTTTACCTGAAGAGTAAAGCGCGTAACTGGCAGAACGTCTCCAATTCGAGCGGCTTTTACGTGCTTTGCGTCGAATACGACACTCTGAATATTACCATCCAGTATCGTCTTGACGCCCTTTCATCGTTGGAAGGCGGCGATACGGACGAGGACGATATGGCTTCCGGCGTCTGGAAACGCGGCGCGCTCGAGATATACGTGACGTTGCCTATCGACGACAAAGGAACCAAGATCAAAGCGGGAGACGGCTACACCTATTACTATATGCTGATCTCCTTCGGTACGCGCGGCGAAATACCCGACGTTAACACTGTACTTTCCACGGAGAGTAACTGGATAGCGGCTTCCGGCGACTATAACGGCTCGGACGAATACGTCTTTACCGTGCCGTTTACCGGGCGTTCTTTCTACGGCTATATCGGTCTCAGCGTCTGCAATAAGGCGAAATATCGTTCGATCGGATTCGAGTCCATCAAGATCCTCCGCGTCGACAATACGACTCCCGATATTCTCAGGATCATTCAGGGAAAGACCGCGGACGGCTTGGTGGAAGAACGCGTCGACGAAGCGACGACGAGAAAGATCGTGTCCGTCAACACAAAAGACGAGATCACGCTGAACGCGTCCGCTATTCACGCCGATCTGACGCATTCCGCGATCACGTATTACTATATGCGTTTATCGTCCATACCCACCGACGTTACGGAAAAGAAGTATTCTACCGTTTCCGATATGACCTTGCTCGAAAACTCCGGAGTAAACGTTTTCTCTCTCGCGAATAATTTCTCGAAAGAAAACTTCTGCACCGTTTATCTGATGATTTTTGCCATCAACGGCGTTGCGACGCATTCTACCGGCTTTGCCGGTTCGACGGAATGGGAAACGGGTCTCGGCGGCGGATATACGGTAACTCTTACTACTATTTACGAATTCAATTACGACCCGAGCGAATTATCCGCGACCGCGCTTGCGCCGAGTTCGGGCAGCGCCGATTATAATGATGGTATGTACGAATTTACGTGGCAAGAGGTGGTCGGCGTCAGTATGACCGTCAAATCGAACAAGCGTAACAACGTGCCCAATTATTACCGCTTTATGTTCTCCGTGGACAGCGGTAGCACTTGGTATAACTATATGGAAGCCGGCGCCGTTGCGTACTACTCTTCGGATGAGATGAAAGAGATCCGCTTCACGGCTGATTCTTTGGCCGAATATACGGACGCAAACGGAAATCATCCTTTTGAAAACGGCGTTTTGTCGACGTTCTATTTCAGGGCGGTCAACAAGGCCGGATCTTACGTCGACTGCGGCAACGTCTATATCGCTATCGACGAGACCATACCGGAATTCGAGGTCGTCATGCACGACCATAACGGTCTGGTCTATATCGGAGGCAATACCGTCGACTTTAACAGCGGCGACGAGAACTGGACCAACGGCCCCGTTACCGTTAACGTCAATATTACGAGAATGCCCGCTTCCGGTGTGCGCGTTTATTACTATTTACGTTACCTCAATTCCAATAAGTCGATCGAGTCGCCTTTGGCTTCTTCCAGCGAAGGAAAGGGTAAAGAACTGGTCAGTTACGAGCAGTTTACGACCGATCGCTTGGACGGCTTTAACCTGAACCGCGACGCGGTCATCGTTATTACCGCGGTCAGTCGTTCGGGCGCGAGCAATATTCAACCCACTATCATGAGCGTCCGCGTCAGCGTCGATCAGCAGACTCCCGTCTTTACCATGACCGGAAAAGCGTACGAAGAAAACGACGAAGGCGTGGCCAGCAGTATAGAAAGGATCATTGCGAGCGGCGAATGGACCGGCATGAATACGGTCAGCGTCACAAGGGAAAGGACCGTCGCAAACGTTTCTCCCGTCGTTTACACCTATACTTGGCAAGACGAAACGATGAACGAGCCGGAAAGTCATATCTGGAGCGATACGGAAGTAAGCATTTCTCGGAAGAAGACCGGAAAATTGATCGTTACGGCGACCAGCGCCAACGGCGATTCCTCCAAAGGTAAGACTTATACGGTCGAATTCGATATTAATATCGACACCACGCCGCCTACTATCGAGTTTTCCGGCGGTATCAACGTCATCGAAGGGTCCGAACAATATATCGACCTGCAAGTCGTCGTGCACGGCGATAACCTCGATATCGTCGAGTATATCACCGTTAAAGAGGATACTCGCGGCTTTACGTTCGATCCGACGGGATACGTTCTTTCCACCAGTAGCGTCGATAACTCGACCCGTCACGAAGCGTCCGAGCCCAATCCCGATATCAACTACCGCGGATACGTCAATATATACGTGCGCGATAAAGCGGGGCACGAAGTTCATTTCCAAATGTACGTCGTGCCGTTCCCCCTTACGGTCAATACCATTCAACTTACCGACGAAGATAAGACGATGGTCGATAAACTCGAGCATACGCTCGGTCTTGCGGTAGAAGCCGGTTATATGGAAAAGAGCCGTATCGAATACTTTGAAAACATGATCTCCCGTTTGCGCGACAGAATGGAGACCTTACAAACGGAGATCGACGGGTACAGGGATTATCTTGAAAAACTGGCGAACAGAAGCAGTTTTGAACTTCGTTCCGACTATGCCGAAATGCTCCGTTATCGCACCACTTTCCAGAATTACGAGGTTTACGGTCAAAAGTGGATACAGACGGCCATCACCGGCGACTCCACGAGCAGATATTACGCTTATTATAAAAACTTCCTGAATCAATTCGACAAGTTGTTCGCATTGATGGAACAGGTGGAAAGAGTGGAAACGCACGTGACGGAACTGCCCGCCATCAACATGGTCGAGGCGGAAGACTATACCGAGATCCTGCGCGTCTACGACGAGTACTTCGATCTGTCGCAAGACCAGAAGTCCTGCTTTACGTCTAACCTTTATAATAAGTTGATGGATCTTAAAGAGGCTTGCGAAGTTTTGCTTCTGTCCGATAAAGAAACGGGCGTTATCCTTGACGGAGACTTTGCGCCCGGCGCGACGGTCGCGGTAACGGATTATAACGCAGACACGGACACGTATAAGAATGCGCAAGCGCTTCTGATGAATACCGTTCAAGCAGGTATGCCTCGCGCTATCGTGTCTATTCACCGTGTTTCGCTTACCGGAGCATACGCGCAGACTGCCGCGAGCGATATCGAGGTGCAGCTGCCTATTCCCGAAGAATATCGTTCTTATATTTATTTCGACGTATATTCCTTAGCCGACGACGGTTCTATGCGGAAGGTCAACGGCAGTATCATTCAGCCGGATGGTAAATCGGTCCGCTTCTCGACGGCGAACCTGGGTACGTTCGTACTCTGCGTTACCGCCGACATTCAGGAACAAGAGGTCAATACCGATTCATACGGCAGTATCTTCGGCATTCCGCTCACCGCGACGATGATCAAGTATTTGCTTTATATCGGCGGCGCGCTTTTTGCGCTTATCTTCCTCGTGTTTATCATCATGGGTATCCGTCAGCGTCGGTTTATGAACAGCTATAACCGCGCTTACAGAAACTCCGTTTATCGCCGTCAAGCGCGTGGTATTCCCAAAGGAAATAAGATCCGGTAGCGGTGTAATATGTGTTTTTTTTCCATTCGTAAACTGGTAAAACAGCAAAAGTATATGGCGGCGTCTTTAGACGCCGTTTCGGCAAAACTCGAAAATATTACGCAAGAAAACGATCGTTTACGCACTTATATTTCGGAGATAACCAATTTATCCAATAACGCTTTGGTAAGCGGTATCAATTCTACGTTGAACGCCGTGATGGAAAACGTCAAAACGATCAGCACGACTAACGAACAGCGTATTTTAGAAGTTCGTACGCAGGTAGAAAAGAACCTGACCGAGATCAGAGCGGACAACGAAAAACAGCTTACCGCCATGCGCGAAGTGGTGGAAGAAAAGTTAACGAAGACAGTCAATGAGCGCATTTCGGCTACCTTTACGACCATCAATCAACGACTGGACGAAGTCAATAAGGGCCTAGGCGAACTGCAAAGTTTGTCCGGCGGGGTAAACGATCTGAAAAAAGTCCTCACCAACGTAAAAACGCGCGGCGTATGGGGCGAAGTCAGCTTGGCCAATATTTTGGAAGGGATATTGACGCAAGAACAATACGTGACGCAATATAACGTCACCGGGCGCAGAAGAGGAGACGACTCCGGCCTGGTCGATTTTGCTATTGTTCTGCCGGGCAAAAAGGACGGAGAAAGGGTCTTTTTGCCTATCGACGCCAAGTTCCCATCGGAAGACTATCAACGCTTACTGGATGCGTCGGAAAAAGGCGACGCCGCCGGCGTAGACGCCGCCGCGAAGGCTCTTGCGGCCGCCGTCAAGCGTCAGGCAAGAAGTATCCGCGACAACTATATCAATCCGCCGCAAACGACCGATTTTGCCGTTATGTACTTGCCGACGGAAGGCCTATATGCCGAAGTCATCCGCAACGCGGGATTGGCCGAAGAATTACAGGGGCAACTGAAGGTCATCCCCGCAGGCCCCACTACCATCACCGCTCTTATTAACAGTTTGCAACTCGGGTTCCGAACGCTTGCCGTTCAGAAATCTTCGCGAGAGGTGTTTGATCTGCTTATGAAATTCAAAAAGGACTTTGAGCAATTCGCAAATCAGATCACTCGCGCGCAAGGGCAGATCGAGGGCGTCAATAAGATATTGGACGAGGCTTCTCGGCGGAACGATATGATCATGAAAAAGTTAAATAAAGCCGAAGGTCTCGCGCCCGCGATCCCCGGTTCTTCCGAAGAATAATTTCCACCTTTTTACAGCGATAAAGGCACGCTTTTTATGGTATGATACCCATATGAAAAAGCGTGTTTTTTTATTGTTATTGATTTTTACTTTTTTATTGTTCGGATGCACCGAAAACAAGATTTCGGAAACCCAAACAGAGGGTCAAGCGGTAGATATCCCGATCGAATATCCGATCGGATCCGTTTCTTCGCAAGCGCCGATCGAAGAAGATACCGAGGAAGAAAAAACGGTAGCGCCGATCGAGGAAGAAACCGAGCCAA
>CACXDF010000266.1 GCA_902766325.1 uncultured Eubacteriales bacterium
ATGCTCTTGATCGCAAGATTGACGTTTTTCGGTAAACGTCCGCTGAAGTCGTCGGTGGAGAGCTGGTTTTCCAGGTCTATGCCTTGAGAAACGAGGTAATCGGCCCATTTTATCAAAAGATCGGCTTGATCGGTTACGAAATCGTTGTCGCCCGTTTCGTTATAGTACGCGGCGACGAGCAGAAGCATATTCGCGCTTTCTTCCACAGGCATTTGTCCTTTATAGTAATAGACCTCTTCGTTCGTATATGCGAAGATCGGTTTTGTTTTCTTGTCTTTGTTTTTGCGACGAATGTATTTTCCGTGAGCGCCGTAGACCTGACCCATAACGTATGGATAAACGCCCGCGTCGTGCGGCGCGAAGTCGTACTTCCAAACGGGCATACGAGCGAACTTAAAGACAGGCTCCAACATAGCCCGTACAAGAACGGGATTGTCCGTCAAAAAGAGGGGAACGGACGGATAGGTCACGTCGACCGTGGCGGCGCAACCGTTGCTGGAATTCTCTTTGGAGATAAGGACGGGTCTGCCGTCGCTTTCGATCAATTTATGCGCGGCGACGACCTGACGGAAAGAAGCAAGCAACAACGTATAGTAGGAGAGCCCGTATTCGGGAATGACCGCGTTTTCCATACGTTTGTCTTCTTCCGCGCAACGCGCCGTCACTTCATTATAAGTCAGCACGGCGTCCCTGATGGCGGAACGAACGTCCGGATAAAACTTTTTCCAGTAGCCTTGCTTTCTTTCGCCGAAATAGACGATGGATTCTGCGTCGTCCCACGCGAAAGTAAAAAAGTAACTTAAGGCAGAGTCTTTATTGACGACGGCCGACTTTTCCGCGACGAGATACTTGCGAAAACCTTTTCCGGCAAGAGCGGGAGAACCGCCGAGATATTTTTTCAGCGCGGCGGGAGAACAATGCACGATCTTGACCTGTCCTGCCGCATAAATATACCCCCAGTCGACGTCCAGTATATCGCCGGAGTCGTACAGCGGTTCCTGCTTCTTTCGACCGAGATAGCCGAGGTTACCGCCGGCCAGTTGCTCCACGCCGTAATCGACGGCTTTTTTCATGCCGCGATAGACGATCTTTTCGGAAAAGGCGAACAGCACGTCCACCATATGTTTTTTGCCGTCTGCGGAAGTCGCCTTAACGGTAACGTAAGCGACCGGTCTGGAAGTCAGTTTCAGATCGGATAAAATAAACGGTACGGTGAAAGTCACTTCCAACCTGATAAGGTCGGACGCGAAAGTGTATTTTGTCGAGCTCAGACCCATTTCTACCGAAACCTGCGGAAGGACGGGGCCTTTTCCCGCGCCCATAAAGCGATAGGCCGTTCCGTCTACAACGACGTATCCTTTGATCGGCTTGTCGTGCGCCGTCCACATTTTGATTTCGTCGTCATATAAGCGATCGCTCATGCTCCAAAGAGACATGAGCGGATCGAAAGTAAACAGGGGATAAGCGGGTAATTTGATTTCGCGCATGGTATTCACCTCGTTTATGCAGTATCAATAAGCGGAAAAAAGCAGATCGGCGTATGAAGGTACGGGCCAATACTTCTTTGCGGTCATGAGTTCGGCTTCGTCGACGGAAGCACGCAGTTTTTTCATCGCCGGCAAAATGTCGTCGCGATAAACGATAGCCTTTTCCGAAAGACTGAGAGACAGCGTTTTTTCGACGACTTTTTCAAGTGCGGCGACGTTCTTTTCGGTCTGTTCGTATAACTTGATGAGTTTATCGAGCGTCTTGTTTTCTTTGAAAAGGAAAGCGGTGTCCGACAGGTCGCGGATATATTTGCGGATGGCGGGCAGGTACAACTCTCTCGTCATATCCGTCATGGTCAGACATTCGATATGCAGGATATTGCAATAGTTTTCCATCTGGATCTCGGTACGGGATTCGATCTCGGTGCGAGAGAGGATACCGTGACGCTCGAACATAGACACGTTTTCTTCTTTGGCAAAGTACGGAAGCGCGTCAACCGTGGTGGGCAGGTTCAAGAGACCGAGGCGCTCCGCTTCTTTGATCCAGTCGCCCGAATAGCCGTTGCCGTTGAAGATGATGCGCTTATGTTCGCGCATAACGTCGCGAACGATGGCAATGACCGATTCTGCCAGGTTATCAGGATCCAGTTTCTTTTCCACTTCGGCCAGTTCGTCGGCGAAAATGGTGTTCATGATCAAATTGGTGTCGGCGACCGAGAATGCGGAGCCGGTCAATCTGAATTCGAATTTATTTCCGGTAAAAGCGAGGGGAGAAGTACGGTTACGGTCGGTGCTGTCCTTGCGGAACTTCGGCAGACCTTTGACGCCGATCTCGATCTCGCAGTTGGCTCTTTCGCTGAAGTTTTTGCCCTTTTCGATAGCGGACAGGATACCCGTCAGTTCGTCGCCGAGGAAGATGGAAATGACCGCCGGAGGCGCTTCGTACGCACCCAAACGCAAATCGTTACCCGCGCTCGCGCAAGAAATACGCAAAAGGTCCTGATGCTTATCTACCGCCGAAATAAAGGTGGAGAGGATAAGTAAGAACAACATATTATCGTGCGGGTTTTCGCCCGGCTCGAGCAGATTAATGCCCGTATCCGTCTGCAGAGACCAGTTATTGTGCTTTCCGCTGCCGTTGATGGAAGCAAAGGGCTTTTCGTGGAGCAAACAGGTAAAACCGTGACGAGTGGCGATCTTCTTCATCATTTCCATGACGATCTGGTTATGATCGGTGGCCGTGTTCACGTCGGTATAGATCACGGCGAGTTCGTGCTGAGAGGGCGCCGTTTCGTTATGCTTGGTCTTGGCGTAGACGCCCAGTTTCCAAAGTTCTTCGTCCAGTTCTTTCATGTACGCGACGACGCGGGGCTTTACCGCGCCGAAGTAATGGTCGCCAAGCTCCTGTCCTTTCGGAGCGCGCGCGCCGAACAAGGTCCTGCCGCAAAAAACGAGGTCGGGACGCTTTTCGCACATGCTTCTGTCGATCAAAAAGTATTCTTGTTCCGGCCCGGCCATGGGGATGACTTTTTTGACGTCCGTTTTGCCGAAAATATGCAAAATTTTGACCGCCTGGCGGTTCAGTTCTTCCATGGAACGGAGAAGGGGAGTTTTTTTGTCGAGCGCTTGTCCGTTATAACTGCAAAACGCGGTCGGTACGCAAAGTACGCCGTCCTTAATGAAAGCGTAGGAAGTGGGATCCCACGCGGTATATCCGCGTGCTTCGAAGGTGGCGCGCAGGCCCCCGGACGGGAAACTGCTTGCGTCGGGCTCGCCCTTGATCAGCTCTTTTCCGCTGAACTTCATAATAACGCCGCCTTTGCCGTCCGACTCGATAAAGCTGTCGTGTTTTTCGGCGGTCACGCCGGTCAGCGGTTGGAACCAATGGGTAAAGTGGGTGCATCCTTGTTCGATCGCCCACGTTTTCATCGCTTCGGCGATCACCGTGGCAAGACGAAGCGTCAAAGGCTTATCTTCTTCGACGCAGCGCACGTATTCTTCATAATCTTCTTTTTTAAGGCGTTCGCGGAAGACTTTGTCGTTAAAGACCATGCTTCCGAAAGTTTCTGTCGGGTTCATATTTTATTCTTCCTTTCGATTTTTTTTATTCCATTTAAGCAGTAATTTATGTCTCCAATTCATATGGTCGTTCATCAGGCGTTCCGTTTCGTCCTTGGAGAAATCGTTAAAGTACTGAAAGACGTCGTAGTGGTCGGCAAAAGAGATCGGAACGATGCGAGAAAAGTCCGTTGTTCCGGCCGTCGCCGAATACAGCAGCACCGTACCGTCGCCCTGGTCTGTGAATTCGCCGCCGACGCAATGATGGGTATCGCCGTCTTTTTTATAAAGAGCGGAGTAGCACGTCTCGTAGCCGATACCGCTGAAATAGTAGGTGTCGACCAGTTCCGTTACGTGTTGTTCTCCCTCTTCCGTATCGACGTAATAGCTCCTGGTATAGTCGAGCCAGTCTTTCATCCCCGCGCGTAACTCGTCGTTGACGTCGTTATTCAAATGCGCCCACGGACGCGAGCAATAATAAGCGTATAAGTCTTCGTCCGATTCGAAATAATAGTCGTCCATCTTGCCCGTTTCGAAGTTGTACATCGAAAAATAAGGTTCTTTAAACTCGACAAAGCCGCGTTTCACGTCTTTTTCGGGCGTATGCTTATAAGTTTTGATATAGTTTTGATACTGCGGGGTACGGAACAGTTCGTACGTGGGCAGTAATTGATAAACGGTATACATATTTGCTATCGGTAAAAACTGTTCGTGAAAAGCGTTTTGGATCGCTTCTTCCGGAATAATGTTGCCCAACATATCGGTTATATCGCTGATGCCGTCGACCATGTCTTCCAGATTTTCGAGCGTCGTAAGAGCAGTAACGGAACCGAGATAAGGGGAGTCGAAACTCAGGTACATATCGACTTTGTTGCGATTTTCTTCCGACAGGGACAAATAGCTGCCTACGACCAGTCCGCCGTTACTGTGAGATACGAGGATCACTTCGTCATAGCCTTTTTCGTTGATATAATCCTGCAAAAGCCGTCCGTTGACGCGGTTATCCAAGCGGAAGTCGTAATTGAAAACGAAAACGTCGTACGTATCGCCGTATTGTTCTTCAAAATAATTACAGATGTCCGTTTGCGCGTTCATCATACCGTATCTGTAACGGTTATTTACGTCCGGCGGATAGGGTTTGATGTTGTAAGTGGAAGTGCCGTCCTCGTTCATGGAAGCAAAGCGCTGTAAAAAACTTTCGCCGTCTCCGTGACCGTTGTCGGCAAGGATATGATCGAAAAGTTCTTCTTTCATTCTGCTTTGCGTAAACAGATAGATGATTGTCTCTAAGTTGGGAGTAGTGTGGTTGATGATATCGGTTATCCAAAGATCGACGTCGTCGGCAGGGTCCCATACCGCCTTGCCCGTGTCTTCGTCGTATAACGCGGACGCAAACAGTCCGGGAACGATAATGATGGCTCTTTTTTTACCGTATTCCAGTATGCCGTAGAAGAAGGCGACAACAAGCGCCGCAAGAAGGCAGATGATCAGAATAATGGCGACGAGAGCTTTGACGAAGGGAGACGTTTTGTTCTTTGCCATAAAATACCCCAAACTATTTAAGAATAAAATAATAATATCATATTTTACGCGAACGCGCAATATCTTTGATGTAAAATCATGAAATGTCGCCGAGCGAATACAATAAAACGATGGAAAAATATCTCAGAATGATGCGCTTCACGTTCGGACTGGCGCTCGTGATCGCCGTAGGAAGTCTGAACGCTCTTTTTATGACGCCGAAGTCCGAATGGTTTTCTTCTTTGTCCGGTATGGCGATATCGGGCAGGACGCACTCAGTTTGTTGGTTGATCGTCTACATTCTGACCGCCGTTCATATCGGAGAGGCGATAGGCGGCGGCCCGTTAAAAAAAGCCCGTCCGTTTCTTATAGGACTCGTGCTGTTCGGGTCGGCGTGGTGTTTCGCGTTCTTCCGATCGCACAGTATGATCGGCGGTATTTGTTTGCTTTCCGCCTGCGCGCTGTCAGCGGGATGCGTTTTCGTTCGGGCGGTAAAAGACACGAAAATAACGGCTTACTTTTCGGCGCCGCTTTTCGGTTGGTATCTTTATCTTTTGTTCGTCAACGTTTATCTTGCCGCGAATAACTAAAATTGCGCGACGTCGGCGAAGACCGCTCCGAATTTTTCCGTCAGAACGAAAGGAGAGAGCTCTACCTGATATCCTATTTTGCCCGCGCTGAAAAAGATTTTTTCGGACAGTTGCGACGTTTCGTCGAGGACGGTGAAAAAGGGCTTTTTCATGCCGATGGGAGAGCACCCGCCGTGCACGTAACCGGTTAAAGGCAGAAGATCTTTTTGCTTCAGCATGGACAGGCTTTTTACGCCCGCCGCTTTGGCCGCTTTTTTCAGATCGAGCGTTGCGCAAACGGGTATGACGAAGACGTAGTGATTGAGATCGTTCGCTTCCGTTACGAGGGTTTTAAAAACCGAGCAGGGATCCGCGCCCAAAAGTTCGGCCACTTTTTGTCCGTCGGTCGGACTGCCGGACAGTTCGTGCGGAATATATTCGACGCCCATTTTGTCCAGGACGCGCATTACGTTAGTTTTTTCCATCTTTTTTATTGATCTCGGTAAGCGGTATTTCTTTTCCGTCTTCGGTTACGAAATAAGTGTTCTTAAGTTGGTTGGTAAAAGTCGCCCGAAAACGTTCGAGATAGCGTTGACGCAAAACCTGTTGTTCGGCTTTTTCTTCGTCGGTCAGACCGACTTCGCGTTGCTTTTTGGATAGTTCGTTGATCCTTTGTATCAATTCATCCATGAATGACACCTCTGAAAAATATTTTTTTATTGCCGAGACACAGCAAAAAACTTGTTATTGCCGAGCCGAGAGCGATGCCGAAAAGAGTAAGGGTGACCGTACGGGTCGGTTGTTCGTTTACTCGCAGGAAATAGTAGGGGCCGGAATATACTTCGGCGAAGTTAAGGGCGAGCATAACGATGCCGTAAACAAATACGAGCGCGACGCCGACGGGAACGTAAAAATAATTGAGATTGCGCGATTCTTCTTTTTCGAAAAACAAAAATGAAAGGAGTGAAAGAAGAGGGCAGACAATATAAAAGAGCCAGTCGGAAACCGATGTAAGGAGAGACCCGGGGTCTTTTTCATGCGGGAGAAGAAGGAGTAAAAAGACGACTAACGTTACCGTAGAAACGCAGGTCGCCACGTACCGCAACGCATGCGAGTAGGGATTGGTGCCGCAACCTTTTCGCACGTTGTAATATACGGACAGAAGGGCGAAAAAGGCGGAAAAGAAAAGAAGCAGATTGCCGATGCCGCAAAGACGAACGAAAATGAAGGCCCCCGTTTCTTTAATAGCCGAAACGAAAGCGATCGTCTCTCCGACGAATAATAAAATATTGCTGACGGTCGCCGCAAAAAACAATTTTTCTTCGGAAATGATTTTCATACTATAGCAGGAAAGAGAAATCGAGAATTCCTTTATACCTTGCCAGTACTTTTCCTACGATTTCTTTTTCGTCGGCATAGAATCCGGCGATATGACTGTCGTGAGAATTGTTTCTGTTATCGCCGAGTACGAAGTAGTGTCCTTCGGGCACGGTCTCGGTAAAAGCGGTGTAGTGACGGATCGTTTCTTTAATGTAGTCGTCGTTCACGACTTCGCCGTTTCGGTATACCTTCCAGCCGCTTACGGCATCCTCATAGCGCATTTCCATTACGTCTCCCGGTTTTCCGATGACGCGCTTAATGAGATACCTTTCGGAAAAACTGTCCGTACTCTCAACGTCGGTATGAAAGATGATGATGTCTTCGTAATTCAGCTTTTTCGTCTTGACGAGGAGCACTCTGTCTTCGTTGTGAATATTCGGTTCCATCGAAGTGCCCGAAATGGGCCAGCTCTCGAAATAGGTGCGGCCGAGATAAAAAGCCGTCGCCGCGACCAGCGCGAAGACAAGTAAAAGAATAATGGCGTCTCGAATGGCCTTTTGAGTGGCGAGCTTTTTATCCAAGATCTCGTCGTTGTTTTGCGGTGCTTGTTCCATATCTGTTCTCCCGATCGTTTATACAAACAATAATTTACTGATAACAACGTTTTTGGTGCAGACGGTCAGACGTTTTACGTTTTTCCAACTGGATAGCGGACGATAGTGTTCGTCTTTAAAATCGGTGCACCGTAAAAGTACGCCTTCGAACGTCGACTCGGTATAGACGTTTTTGGTCGCGTAATATTTCACCGACCAGTCGTCCGTAAGGCACAGGACGAGATCGAAAGGCTTTTCTTCCGAATAGCAGTCTACTTGCAGGACCCGTTCCGATTCGATATTTTTCGTTTCGTCGCCGACGAACAGGATCATCCGGCTCGTTTTGTCCACGACTCCCTTCAATCCGACGGGGATGACGTAGCCGACGATGTTTTCCGTAAAGAGAACGGGTTGCTCGTTATATTCGTTAAACGCTTTTTTCAGACTGCCGTACGAGTATAACTCGTTATCCGATATTTGCTGGGCGATGGACACTCTTTTGCCCGTAAAGTCGGTCATGGTGATGAAACCGGATA
>CACXDF010000267.1 GCA_902766325.1 uncultured Eubacteriales bacterium
AAATATCTCAAATCCAGACCGGAGGTAGAGAGTTTTCGTCTCGGCGACTTTACCGAAGGCGGAAAGGGGGTAACGTTTGCATATCTCAAATAGTTATTCTCTGCAAAGAAAAATCGAACTCAAAAAAGGGCTGTTCGACAAATTGACCAACGTCAATCTATTGTTGAAGATATTCG
Organism: uncultured Eubacteriales bacterium; assembly: GCA_902766325.1. Taxonomy (GTDB): domain Bacteria; phylum Bacillota; class Clostridia; order Christensenellales; family DTU072; genus CAG-1782. Next base: position 177 of record CACXDF010000267.1, read on the forward strand.
CATTATTGTCGCTTGTCGGACTATTCTGGAGTTTATGGCTGCTTTTTTTGACCGTTGCGCTCGTCGTTGTCGACGTCGCCGTCGGCGTATATCGCTCAAAACTTCTTTTTACGTATACGTACCGATATAAAAACGGTCGTTTTTACGTTCTGAAAGAGGATCTGGACGGCAAAGAGACGATTTTGGAAGACGTACCTGTCGAAGAAATAAAAAGCTGCTTATTCGTTGATATCGGCGCCGGTACGCGTTATTATACGGAAAGTGAAGATCGTTTCGGCGACAGACCGATGAAACTTGAATTCAAAGATAAAACGATAACCGTGCTTGCGGACGACTATATGTACAGTATCGTCTGTTACGGTATGAAGGAGAAAAATGATATACTTGGATAACGCCGGGACGACGCCCGTGTTGAAAGAATGCGCAGATATCGTAAAAGAATGTCTGGAAAAAGATTTTTATAATCCCTCCGCTCTGTATAATCCGTCGGTAGAACTTTCACGGAAGATCAAAGCGGCTCGTGAAGATATTTTGACCGCGCTTCGCGGAGACGGAAACCTTATTTTTACTTCGAGCGGATCGGAAAGCGACAATACTGCGCTTTTCTGTACCAAAAAGCCGAACGGAAGCAGGATCGTCGTATCCGCGACCGAACATCCTGCCGTTTATAACTGCGCTATGGAACTTATGCAAAGGGGATACGACGTTGTTTTTTGCGGTGTGGACGAATACGGTCGCGTTAAGGAAGACGAGTTTCGCTCGCTTATTAACGATAACACGTCGCTGATCTCGATCATGCACGTTAATAACGAGACGGGATGCGTTAACGATATAAAAAAGTTATGCAAGATCGCAAAGAGTATCAAACCGGGCGTTTTGTTTCATTCCGACGGCGTTCAAGCCGTAGGAAAGATCAAAGTCAATCTGACCGATCTCGGCGTCGATCTGTATTCTGTCAGCGGGCATAAGATACACGCGCCAAAGGGGATCGCCGGTCTGTATATCAAATCGGGCGTCAATATTCGTCCGTATATTTTCGGCGGCGGACAGGAAGGCGGTCTTCGTTCTTCGACGGAAAACGTAGGCGGTATCCTTTCGTTTTCGTATGCGCTTAAACAGGCGACGGCTAAAATAAACGAGAATGCGGAAAGGGTCGCTTCGCTTCGTCAAAAGATAATAGACGGCGTTCCGTCCGAATTCCGCGTGATCGACTGTCCCGACCATTCGCCCTATATCTTATATATGGCTATGCCGTACGTGAGAGGAGAAGTTATGCTTCATTCGCTCGAGAAATACGGCATTCTGATCGGCACGGGAAGCGCTTGTTCCAGTAAAAAAACGCATAAGCGTTTGCCGACGTTGCTCGGTTTGGGCAAAGAGTATGAAAACGGGACGATTCGGGTCAGTATGAACCGTTTTACAACAGAAAATGACATTGATTATTTTATAAATCAACTTAATTTAGAATACAATACATTAAAAAAATACGTCAGAGGTTAATATTGATATGGAAAAAATCATTTTGCTCCGCGTCGGAGAATTGTTTTTGAAAGGCAATAACAGGCATTATTTCGTGGCTTGTTTAAAGAATAATATTCTTGCCGCGCTCAACGGTTTTTCTTGTCGCTTTAACGGTACGCAAAACAGAATGTTCGTCGAAGGCTACGACGAAGAAGATGAAAGCGCGATCATTAAACGGCTTTTATGCGTCTTCGGCATCAGCAGTATCAGTCCTGCTGTAAAAGTCGCGTCGGACGAAACGGCTCTACGCGAGACGTGCGACGAGATATCTCCTAAAGAAGGTAAATTCAGAGTCACGGTCAATCGCGCGGATAAGCGTATAAAAAAGACTTCTATGGAGATCGCCCGGGAGATAGGCGGATATATGCTTTCTAAAGAAAAAGGACGGAAAGTGGATCTTTTCAATTTTGATTTTGAAGTAAACGTCGATATTCGCGAGAACGGGTATTCTTATATTTTTTACGAAAAGATCCCGGCGCAAGGCGGCCTGCCGGTCGGATGCGGCGGAAATGCAATGCTTCTTTTGTCGGGCGGGATCGACAGTCCGGTCGCCGCTTATCGTATGGCAAAGCGCGGCGTTAAGGTCTTTGCCGTTCATTTTCACAGTTTTCCGTATACGAGCGAACTTGCTAAAGAAAAAGTCATTAACCTTGCCAAGATACTCGTTCCTTACTGCGGAGAGATCGAATTGAGCGTCGTGCCTTTTACCGATATTCAGTACGCTATTAAAGAAAAATGTCCGATCGAATACATGATCACAATTATGCGGCGTTTTATGATGCGTATCGCGCAGCGCCTTGCCGAAAAGAACGGCTGCGGCTGTATCGTAACGGGAGAAAGCCTCGGGCAGGTCGCCAGTCAGACGATGGAAAGCATCAACGTGACGAACAGCGTCGTGACTTTGCCCGTTTTTCGTCCGCTGATCGGAATGGACAAGACAGAGATCATCGAAACTGCGCAAAAGATCGGCACGTTCGATACGAGTATCTTGCCGTATGAAGATTGCTGCACCGTCTTTTTACCTAAGAACCCGGTCATTAAACCCAAGATAGAATACGCCGTGACGTATGAAGAAAGGATCGAAAACCGCGAAGAATTGATCGAGGACGCGATTTGTCGCGCGGAAGTTTTGGTTATCAGGTAAAAACCAGCTTGTTCGGTGTATAGCCGAGAAACTCGTTATCACAGTATACGGCGAGGTAATAACTGTATATCGCGTTTTTATTTAAATCGTTCGGCATGCTTTCCGGCAGATC
>CACXDF010000268.1 GCA_902766325.1 uncultured Eubacteriales bacterium
CGTTGCCGTCGAGAAGAGCAAGATAATACCTGCCGGCCGTCTTTTTTTCGATCTGCGAAGAAAGCGACAGGTGCGCCTTGTCGTTTTTTGCGATAACGATCAGCCCCGTCGTATCCTTATCCAAACGATGGACGATGCCGGGGCGGAATTCTCCGTTGATGCCACTGAGATCTTTGACGTGATATAAAAGCGCGTTGACGAGCGTGCCGCTCGGCGATCCGGCGCACGGATGGGTCACCATACCGCAAGGCTTGTTGATAACGGCGATATCCGCATCCTCGTATACGATGTCAATGGGTATGTTTTCCGGTTCGATACTGATCTCGACGGGATCGTCGACGAAGACTTCTATCGGAGAATCGACGGGAAGAACGGCGCCGCTCTTTTTTACGGGAGCGCCGGAGACGGTCACGTTACCGTCTTCCAATAATTTTTTGATCCTCGACCGCGTAAAACCCGTTTTTTCGGACAAAAAAACGTCGACGCGGGTCTTGCCGTCCGATAAAAACTCAAATTTTTCCATCTTCGCCGTCTTCCGGTCCTGCCGGATTTTGTTCCGCGCTGTCGAAAGCGGATCCGTCCTTTACGTCGGAAACGGCTTCCGGCGCGACGATCCTTTCTTCGCTCGAGGGAGCGGGCGCGGCCTCTTTCTGCCGTTGCGCGCGCAACTTAGCCGCGTCTTGTTCTTCCTTCCCGTAGAAGAAAATAATGTAAATGAGAAGAACGATCGTACCCACCGTAAGACAACTGTCCGCAAAATTAAAAACGGGAAAGTTGATCAACTCGAAATAAATAAAGTCCCTAACGTAGCCGAAAGCGATACGGTCGACGATATTTCCGACGGCGCCCGCCGCGATCAGAATAAGCGCCGAACGAAGCCAAAGATTTCTTCTTTTATAAGTATAGAAAATGAAAAACAGCAAGAAAGCGGCGCAAACGGACGAAACAACGGTCAGATAGAAGGTCTTACCGGAAAGCATACCGAAACTGGCGCCCGTGTTCTGCACCGCGACAAGGCTCAACACTCCGGAAATGATTTTGATCTTATTTCTTTGAAGACAAGCGCCGTAGACGTACTTTTTTGTGATCAAGTCGACCGCAATAAGCGCTATCACAAGCAATAATTCTATTCCGCAAACAAGCCAACGCTTTTTGTCTTTGAGCGCCTTTCCGAGTCCCTCTTTCGTTTCTGAAAGCACCTGTTTGAAGGGTTTCTTTTCTTCCTGCATTTTTCCTCCGGATCCGTTTTATTTATATTCGCGGATCTTTCTGACCCGTCCGCCGGGAGGGATCAGAACGTATTTATCGTTTTTCACTCTTTTGACGTCTCCGCCCACGGCGTAAAGCGCGCCGGTTGCGAAATCGAGCATTCTCTGCGCCTGCTCGACGGGGAGCGATCCCAAAGACAGCACGACGCTCTCTCCCCTTTTTAGTCGGATAAGAACGTCTTCCATGTTCTCCATCGACTCGGGCACGATCTCCGCCGCTTCCTTTTGTACGATCAAAGTACCGTCGTTTTTCACTTTGGTACGATCGACAAAACTTTTCATGTATAATTTCTTTCTCCGAAGATCGCTCTGCCCACTCTGACGATATTCGCTCCGCATTCGGCCGCGATAAAACAATCTCCGCTCATACCCATCGACAGATACTCGATCTCGTCGTTTTTGATACGGGAAAACTCGTTATATACGGCCGTAAAGGTCTTGCGCAATAGGTCTTCCGAATAAAAAGCGGGAGCGACCGCCATAAGGCCGCGAACTTTCAAGTTATCGTATACGGAAACTTTCTCCAAAAATTCTTCGGTCTGACCGAGGAGGATACCGCCTTTTGTTTCTTCTTCTCCGGAATTGATCTCGATAAGGACGTTTTGGATGACGCCGCGCTTTTTCGCCTCTTTGTCAATGGCTTCGGCAAGTTCTATCCTGTCCAGGCTATGGATCAGTTCCGCCCTGCCCACGACGTATTTTACTTTGTTGGTCTGAAGCCGACCGATAAAGTCCCAACGAAAATCGGGAACGAATTTATCGCGCAGTTCCTGCACGCGGTTTTCTCCCGCGGCGAGGCACAGTCCCGTATCCATACATTCCCGGATCTCTTCTATCGTCCTGGTTTTCGTCGCGGCGACGATTTGAACGGACGGATCGATCTCGTCCAGCTTTTTACGCAGTTCTATAACGGATTCACGTATACTCATGGACTAACTATATCACAACACGAACGAATTATCAACACAATCGGTTACATTTCGTTAATTTCGTCGGCGGCTTGCTCTATCCTGTTGATACTCACTTCATACGCGGTACGCTCTTCCGTCGTGCCGTCGGCAAGCGATTTTTGATAGACTCTGGATTGTACTCTGCCGTTCACATAAACTTTCGTACCCACGGGTATCTCACGCATAAAACGCGCGTTCCTGCCCCATGCGATACACGGTAAATAATCGCTCTTATTATACGCCCTGTTGACGGCGAGGAGCACGTCGCATATCTCTCGTTTAAAAGGCGTCATGCGATAAACAGGCTCCTTGCAGACGTATCCGACGATATCGATGGAATTGGGATTGAGGTTCGGATCGTTTTCCAACACTTCCCGAACGAACATGGTTAAAAAAAGTTTGCTCTTTCCGTCGACGAACTTATTGTAGCTCCTGAGTTGTCCCGAAAACGTGACGAGGCTGTCCTTTCCCAATCCGATATCGTTCAGAAGTCTTTCGCTGATGGTAAACGGCACGAGATCGTTTTGTCCGCTGAGTCTCGGAACGCTGAGGACGCTTTCGTAAAATCCTTCTCCGTACATCTGATGAGAATAACGGGGAGTTTCAACGATGGTCCCGCTAAGCAAAACGACGTTGTTATTCATAAATTCGTAGTTCATAACAGTACTCCTTAGGTAAGTCTTATCTGCGTGCCGTTGTTGTCGATCGAGTAGTTCTCCGTGACGACGAGTTCGTCCATCGGTACGGTGATCAATCCCTTATTCTTTAAGCCGAGAAGGATCAACGGCAAAGCGTCCAGGATATGATCGCTGTTATTATGGCACAGAATGATCGAGCCGCTATGCACGCGAAAAAGTATCCTTTCCGCGATCTCTTTTCCGCTTATGCCCTTCCAATCCAGACTGTCTACGTCCCATTGGATACCGATCATGCCTTTTTCTTCGAGCGTCGAGATCAGGACGTTATCATAATCCCCGAAGGGCGGGCGGAAAAACAACGGTCTCTTCCCGGTCAGTTTTTCCAAAGACAGGTTGACGGACTCGATCTGCGCCTCCATCTTTTCTTTCCCGAGAGTAGGAAGGTGCGGATGATCCTGACTGTGATTGCCGATACAGTGCCCGCGTTTTGCGATCTCTTTGGTCAATTCCGGATTTTTTTCGATCCAGAACCCAACGAGGAAAAAGGTCGCCTTCGCTCCGTACCGATCGAGAATATCCAGTATCTTTTCCGTTTTATCGCTTCCCCACGCGGCGTCGAACGTAAGCGCTACCTTATTTTCTTCCGTCCGGACGGAATAGACGGGTAGCAATTTGTTCGGTTTGGCCGCGGCGTCCGCTGCTTTCACGCGCATCAACGCGGCGGATAAGGCGCCTGCGACAAGCAACAAACAAAGTGCGGCCGCAAGAACCACTTGTCTCTTTTTTACAACGACAAACATTTCTTTTAACTCCTGCATTTTACCGCGCGTTACAGCAAAAAGAATGACTACTTTAAGCGAATAGCGTCTTATTTTGTCGAATTCTTTTTTTGAACGTGCGTACTGTTAAAAGATATGGCGGACTTGTAAAAAATATGCCGGGGATCTTTCTGTAAAAAAACTAAATCGTGCGAGCTATATCCTTTCGATAATGCATACCGTCGTAATAAATTTTTTGTAAGTTTTTATATACTTTTTCCGAGCATGCTCCTATATTTTCACCCCAACAAGCCACGGTAATGACGCGACCGCCGGAAGTACGGAGCTCGCCGTCGACAAGTTTAGTGCCGGCGTGATACAAACGGACGTCGTGATCGACTTCTCCGATTGAGATCTTATAATTTTTGGTGTATTCGAGCGGATATCCGCCGCTGGTCGCCACGACGCAAACGCCGCAGTTTTCCGTCACGTCGATGCCCCCGAGACGGGAGAGGTCTTTATCGATGACCGCCTCGAACAGGTCGAGAAGCGGCGTCTTGATCTGCGAAAAAATAAGCTGACTTTCAACGTCGCAGAAACGGCAAATAAAATCTACGACTTTAACGCTGTCCGGCGTTACGATCAAGCTGAATCCGATGACGCCCTGATATACGATGCCTTCTGCCTTCAACGCTTCTATCGTGGGCACGAAAATGGTCTCGTACGCCTTCTTTGCGATCTCCGGCGTGTACGCCTTGACGGGCATGGACGCGCCCATACCGGCGGTGCTCATCCCCAGATCTCCGTCATAGACGCGCTTATAGTTATTGACGGCGGGAAGAGGATAAATGGCCTTCCCGTCCGTAAACGCCATAACGATAACGCGATCGCCGGGTACGAACTCTTCTATATCGACTTTCTTACCCGCTTCGCCGAACAATTCCGCGATCATAACGTCGTAAAGAGCGGTCTCCGCTTCTTTCGGATTACGACAGAACATGATACCTTTACCGGCCGTTCTGCCTTCCGTCTTGATGACAAGCGGATACTTCTGGATCTGAGAATATTTTTTCGCCCTCGTATAATCGTCGAATACGACGTATTGGGGAGAAGGAATGCCGTATTTCTTGCACAAATTGTGAGCAAACGACTTACTGCTTTCCAGTTGAGCGGAAGCCGCGTTGCACCCGAAGGCTCTGTGACCGCGACTGTTAAGCAGTTCTACCAAGCCGCCGCTCAGCGACTCGTCCGGATTGACGATAGTCAGTTTGATATTCGGGTTATCATCCAAAAACTCAAGGATCTTATCGAAATCGGTGACGCCGATCTTAATGCAGGTGGCTATGCCCGCCAGTCCGCCGTTTCCGGGAATGCAAAAGATCGTATTTATACGCGGGTCCTTTTTCAATTCCAAAGCCATAGCGTGTTCTCTTCCTCGCGAACCGATCAATAATACGTCCATAATGATTCCCCTTTTTGCTAAGAATAGCGTCAAATTCTTGACTTTTATATTTTAACAGTAAAACGGGATTTCGTCAACACCGATATTTTTCGGATTTTGAAATCAAGCCGTTTCTAAATATGAAAAGAGCGGAAAAACATATGTTTTCCGCTTGTCGAAACAAAAAATGAACCGAAAATAAATTTATTTAAAAACGGCGAAAGCACTACATCCGCAAGGCAAAACGAGTCCGTCTCTGCCGGGCAGACCGATCTCGTCGGCTTCCGTAAAATGCTTACGATCGGAAAAGACGATGTCAATGATATTTTTCATGACGGTCGGTTGCAGTCCGGTCGTGTAAGAATTGATCAGATAAAACAAAGGATTATCCGAGACGATATTTTTCGTCAATTCGACAAGGTCGAATATCCTTTCTTCCAGTTTCCACATTTCGCCTCGCGGTCCCCTGCCGTATGCCGGCGGATCCATGATGATCGCGTCGTACTTTCTGCCGCGACGTATTTCTCTCTCGACGAACTTAATGCAGTCGTCCACGATAAAACGAGCCTTGGTTATGTCCGCGTTGCTGTGATTTACGTTGTTCTTCGCCGTTTCGCACATGGCTTTCGCCGCGTCCACGTGACAGACCGAAGCGCCCGCTTTCAGACAAGCGACCGTCGCGCCGCCCGTATATCCGAAAAGGTTAAGAACGCTTATCGGTCGCCCGGCCTCGCGGATCACCTTCATCATCCTGTCCCAATTGACGGCTTGTTCGGGGAAAATACCGATATGCTTAAAGTTCATCAATCTGAGCTCGAACGTAAGGTCGCGCCAATGGACGAAAAAAGTATCTTTGACGGGACGATACTTTTCCCATTCGCCGCCGCCCGTGGCGCTCCTGTGATAAGCCGCTGTCAGATCCTTATATTCTTTCAAAACAAACGGCGGTCGCCAAATCACTTGCGGATCCGGGCGCAAAAAAGTATACCCGGCTATTTTTTCCAGTTTTTCTCCGTCGCCCGTGGCGATCAGTTCGTAGTCTTTCCATTCCTTATTAACGATCATTTTTTACACCAATCTATCTATTTCCGTTTTTAATTTTTCACAATCGAACAATCCGATCTTCTCCAGTTTCAGCAAAAACCGTTTTGCGTTCAGATAGTCGCCAAGACGTATCATCTCTCTGATGAGTCCTGTCAGCATAAGAGATTGTTCTTCTTTTATTCTTCTGTCTTCCTGTTTTAAGCACGGCAATTCGCAATCGGGCGCCAGGCCTTCGTCCGTAAGCGAAAGCATTCTGCTCGCAAGGATGGCTCTTTTCCTCAAATCGGCCGCTTCGGCGTATTCTTTTTGCAACGCGCGATATGCGTCTATATCGCTTTCGCTGTATTCCGTCGTTAGTTTGTACTTTCCGTTCGCATACGAAAAGTCGAACGGTATTCCGTATTCTTTTAAGGTCTTCCGAATCAGATTGTTGGTCGTTTTCAGATTATTGATGGCGGAAGCGTACACGTAATCGGACCATATTTCCGAAATGATCTTATTCCTTTCTATGCCGTCCGGATAAAAACTGTACAATAAAAACAGTTCTTTACACTTTTTCGTTTTCCAAAAGATCTCTCTTTTGTCCATATAAACGGCGGAACCGCCGAAGAACTTGACCTGGATATTTCTTTTTCCCGTCAGCGCTTCTTTCTTCCGCACGAGCAGCGGCGTCAGCTTCGTAATGTAATCGTCGCATATACCGCTTTTTTCGGCAAAAGCGATGAGTGGGATAAACAGCGTCCGCAAGACGACGATAGCGTTATCATAGCCCTTTTCTTTGGCGACGGTCAACAGTTTTTCCAACCGCTTTTCATTGACGGAAGAAGGCGTGGCGTCCAACGTGCAGGCGATCTCTATAGCTCCCGAAAGGAAGAAGAAAAAGGCGTCCGTGTCGGTCTTCTGCGCCCTCTGCAAAAACATAAGCGCGCGGTTATTGTTCCGGAGCATCCATTCGCAATAAGCGAGAGACGTGAATAAAAGCGAACTCTCCTCCCGATCTTCTCTTTCGCACGTAACGGCGTATAACGACGCGAGCGACCTACCGAAATCGGGATCTCCCGCCTCGGCGTAAAAGAGGCTCCGAAGCGCCATTCCGAGCATGCTTTCCTGATTATACGCGTCTCTGTTTTCGAGTTTTTTCAAACAGGATAACGTCTGCACCTTGTTCCCTTCGTAAAGATAACCGCAACACTCCAAAAGAGTATTGGAGGTGTCTTTCGCATAAGAAGCGACGGTTTCGATGGACATATTGAAAAAGAAAGACCAGGACTGCACGTAAGAATAGCGATAATAATCGCACAGTTCTTTGATGCGAAGCAAAAACTTTTTCGCCTCGGCATAACTCCCGATGGCGGAATAGATTTTGGATACGTAGTGCAAAAAGACGATATCTTTCGTGCCCTCGTCGAATATCTTTTCCATTCTTTTTAATAAACCGGGCAAAACGCCGATCGCTTTCTTCTCCGAATAGGTCAAAAGTCCGACGAACCGCACGCAAATAAGAAATATTTTCGGGTCTTTCGCGATCTCGCCGCAAAATTCGGCGAAAGCGTTCTTCCTGACGTCCGGCAAATAAAACGAAAGCATATAGTAAGCCTTTTTTCGTATGCTTTCCCGTTCTATTATTTTCGACGCTTCGAGCGCGCCGCGCAAGTCGCCTTTGATGGCTTTTGCGAAAGTATTGCAAAGAGGCGAATCGGGCAAACGGCCTGCCTTCCTCTTAAAAAGCCGGTACACGAAGTTCTCTTGCCCTCTTTCGAACAAAACGGCCGCCGTCTCCTCAAGCAGATCGGGCTCGTTGAATTCGATCGCTTTTTCGAGCGCCGTCTTATACCTTCCGCTTTCAAAACAAAAACGAACGTATTCTTTTTTCAATTCGCTTAAAGAACGACAAGGCGCGTCGTCTCGTATCTTTTCCAACACGGCGTGAACGTGCGGATGGAACCCGAAAAAGTCGCCTACTTTCAAAACGGTCGGTCGATAACTACGCGCAAGAGCGGCCAAGAATTCGGACGAACCGGGATATAATTTTTCGACGAAATACTTATCCACGTACGAACAAGCGGATAATTCTTTAAGAATATGCAACTGCTTTCGATCGAAAAAGCCTTCGGAAAAAATACCGGTCGGAAACGGTAATTCCTCTCCCGGCCGGTCGCAAACGATGACCCTGGGGAGCGCGCGATCGTCGACGTGATAGGCAATATGAGGAACGACGGTCGAACAAAAGACCAGCTTCAGATTATCCGGACACTCCGCCGTCATATACTCAAACAAAGAAAGGTCGAAAGTCGGATCGAGCTTTTCAAGGGAGCCCAAAAAGAAAAGACAATCGTTATGAACGAGCGATATGCGGTACAAAATCTTTTTCAGTAAGATGCGTTCGTAACCTTTTTGGTTGCAATTCACATACGCTTCCGCAACGGCGTATTCTTCTTCCGGAAGTACGATCTTGGCAAAATATAACAAAAAATCCACTTGCGTATTCCAGGCGGCGGAATAGGCGTAAACGGTGCGATAGTTATTGCATAACTCGGGCAAGAAATCCAGAAATGCCGGTTCCGTCGGGCATAAAAGAACGACCGGAGCGTGCCCGGACATGATGCTGTTTATGATCCTGTTGTTCCGATCCCGACGGGTCGATTGATTGCCTGCCATAGTTAAATGGTAAAACATCGGTAAAAAAATGTCAAACGAAAGCAATATTTTTATTTGAAAAAGATGTTTTTCGTTGACGGGGGCTAAAAATAATGATAATATTTGTCGTATATTAACTCACGTTAAAGGAGGCTTTTTATGAAACAATACAACGTGGCCGTTGTCGGCGCGACCGGCATGGTAGGAAATAAATTTTTACAGGTTCTGACCGAAAAAAAATTACCGATCAAAAATTATTATTTATACGCTTCCGCAAAAAGCGCCGGCAAAGTCATCAACTTCATGGGTAAAGACCACACCGTTATCGAACTGACCAAAGAAAACGTTATCGATAAAGACATCGACTTCGCTTTGTTCAGCGCGGGCGGCGGCACGTCCAAAGAATTCGCGCCCGTCTTCGCCGAACACGGAGCCATCGTCATCGACAACTCCAGCCAATGGCGTATGGATCCCAACGTTCCGCTCGTCGTGCCGGAAGTCAACCCCGAAGCGATCAAGAACCATCATAACATCATCGCCAACCCCAACTGCTCCACGATCCAGGCTGTCGTTGCGTTGAAGCCTCTTCACGATAAATACGGCATCAAGCGTATCGTTTACTCCACCTATCAGGCTGTCAGCGGAGCAGGAGTTGCCGGATATAACGACTTGGTCAACCAGGCCAAAGAAGGAGAAACCAAAAAGTTCCCCTATCCCATCTTCGGCAATTGCATCCCGCACATCGACGTCTTCCTTCCTAACGGTTACACCAAAGAAGAAGAAAAGATGATCAACGAAACCAAAAAGATCCTGAACGACTATTCCATGAAGATCACCGCGACCACCGTCCGCGTTCCCGTTCGTTACGGCCATAGCGAATCGATCAATATCGAATTCAACAAGCCCTGCACCCTCGAAGGCGTGCGCGAGTGTCTTGCCAATCAAAAAGGCATCGTCTTGGTAGACGACGTCGCCAACAATAAGTACCCGATGCCCCTTTATGCGGAAGACCACGACGAAGTCTTCGTCGGCAGAGTCCGTATCGACGACACCGTGGACAGCGGCGTCAACATTTGGGTCGTCGCCGATAATATCCGTAAAGGCGCCGCGACCAACGCCGTCCAGATCCTCGAATACATGATCAACGAGGAGAACGCGTAAATGAAGATCATCGTCTACGGGATCGGCGGAGCGATGGGTCATAACGTCCTGAACGCCGCGAAAGAAAGTAAGGATATCGAAGTCGTTTGCGGCGTAGATAAGTTTTATTCGGGCAACGATATCCCCTGTCCGGTATATGCCTCTTGCGCCGAGATAAAAGAACAAGCCGACTGCATCGTCGACTTTTCCGTTCCGCAAGCTATCTACGACTATCTTCCTTTCGCCGTCAAAAATAAGATCCCCTGTGTGATCGCAACGACGGGTTTTTCCGAAAAAGACGAAGAATACATTCGCGACGCGTCGAAGACCATCGCCATCTTGAAATCGGGGAACCTGAGCATGGGTATCAATCTTCTGCTCCATCTCAGCAAAGAAGCGGCAAAAGTGGTCGGTAGCTACGCCGATATCGAGATCGTAGAACAACATCACAATAAAAAGAAAGACGCTCCGAGCGGCACCGCTCTGCTTCTCGCCGACGGGATCCGTTCCGTACTGCCCGACAAAGTAAACAAGCTGGGCCGCGCGGGCATGGGCAGACGCGCTGAAAACGAGATCGGTATTCACGCCGTTCGCGGCGGTACCATCGTCGGAAAACACACCGTTATGTTTATTATGAACGGAGAAGTCGTTTCTCTTACGCACGAAGCGGAAAGTAAGGCTATGCTCGCCCAAGGCGGTCTGACAGCGGCGAGATTCATCGTTAAAAAGGAAAACGGTCTGTTTGCTTCTTCCGATATGTTCGAATGATCTTTGACGATCTATCAGCGTTTAAAAGAGCTCGTCGATAACGGCGAGCTTTTTCATTGAAAAAATATAGCGCAAGGCCTTTGCCTTGCGCTATTCGATAGATCATGATCTTATTATTCGTTCGCGCCTACCGGAGTCAAACGAGTGTCCGCGCTTACCGCGTCAAGTCTGCTGAAAACGTTCTGGATATACGAATCGGTATCGGTAACGATATTCATAAACGGTTCGTCGGTTTTCATCGTCATTATAACTTCGTTCGTCTTTACGTAGTTATAGAAGTCTTGTATTCCGGGGACGTCCATAAGCGTTTCTTCTACAAACGAGTCGACATATTTGCATAAATCTTCAAAATTATACAGCACATCCGTATAGAAGTTGGGCTTGACCGAGAATTTGACGCTTGTTTGTTCGAGAGCGATACCATTGATCAGATATGCGAATAATCTGGTCGGCTCGAATTCGCTCGTGCCTTCAAGATCGTTCGTTACGATCCTCTTCGCCAAGTCGCCGACGTCTTTTACGTCCAAGGAACACAAACAGGTATAATCGCCGTCTTTAAGCGCAAAGAAGTACAATATATCGTTATAGACGTACAATCCTTTCTTGAGCGTTCCGCTGTCCTTGTCTCTGTATTCGGCGAAGGCAAAGTCTTCTCTGCTGTCGCCCTGGAAGAATTTGCTCGTGATCTTCAACATGGATTTACTGGGCACGATATTATCGCCCACGTATTCGTCGAGCGGAATATCCACGGAAAAGATCGAACCGGTAAAGCTAACGTACTTTTTTTGCTCTTTGTCATCGTTCGCAAACGGAACTCTGACCGTGGAATAATCTTTGCCGATATTTAACTTTTCCAAAGAAACGCTGCTCTTCAGGTTTTCTCCGTTGAAAAGTTGCGTCTTACCTTTCAGATCGATATCAAAATCGAAATTCATAGTCGAAACAATGCCGTTCCTCGTTTCGAAGTTGATAATGACGTCGCTGTCGGGAATATTATTCCCCGTTACTTCGCTTTCGGAAATGCCGTAGAAAACGGCAACGAATTCTTTTGCTTTCTTAACGATATCCGCCTGAATGCCGGTATTGGGATTGGACAGCATATTGAACAGATTGGGAATAGTCTTCGCAAGATCGACGTCCATAGAATAACGACATTCGTCTACGCCGTCGACACGTCTCTTTTCGCCCTTGTTCGGCTTATTCGTCTCGAGACACGCCGTAAGAACGCCGGAAAGCGTAGAAATATCGGCCGGCGTTTGCTTCTTCATTTCATACGGGAAATAGTTATACCAAGCGACGTTATTAAGCGAGATCTTGACCTTATTGTTTTTGTTCTCGCTCTCCGCGAAATCCTTACCCAACGCAAAATAGAGTTTGTTTTTATACAAATACGCTCCGACGATACGATTATCGGCGGTCGGCGTCTCTTCCGTAGATATCTCGAGGGAAACTATAGTATTTTCCTGAGGCTGGTCAGTTTTATACTTTCCTTTCAACGTGATCCATACGCTGCTTCCGTTGAAAGTAAGTTTGAATTGCGAGTCCAAGGTCATTACGCCTTTGTTGTCTTCAATGGATTTTTTCGATCCCTGAAAAGCAACGTTGGTGCAACCCAAAAGAAAGGAGTTATAGATGTTAGAACCATCCTCGATCGTTCTCCATCCTTCGTCTTCCGGTTTCGGCGGATCGTCTTTTCCGGTTCCGCCTCCACCGCCCGTTCCGGAGTTGTCCGCACCGAAAAGGCTGCATGAGCAGAGCGCCATAGCGAGCATAACGCACAGCACCGTCAAAAACAGGATCAGCAATTTTTTCGACCGCATAAAAAGCCTCCTAAAAATATTATTGTCTGAGTGTGTTTTTACTTCTGTTTTATTTCAGTTTCTCCATTGCTTCGGCAATAATTTTATTTACGAATTCAACGACCTTTTCCGTCGGTACGTTTTCGCAAACGGCTTTATCTCTTGTTTGAATTTCTACGGTCCCCTGATTCAACCCGCGCGGGCTGACGACGATCCTGATCGGTATGCCGATAAGGTCGCAATCCGAGAACTTATATCCGGCGGAGACGTTTCTGTCGTCATAGAGGACTTCCACTCCCGCCTTTTGCAGGTCGGCGTATAGCTTTTCCGCCGTATCTTTAACGTTTTCGTCATCCGGTCTGAGCGAGCACAACGATACGTGCCACGGACAGATGCTCATAGGCCAAATAAGGCCCTTTTCGTCATGACTTTCTTCCGCAATGGAGGCGAGCGCTCTTCCGATACCGATACCGTAGCATCCCATAATGGGGTTAAAAGCGACGCCGTCTTTTCCTAAAACGGTCATATTCATCGCTTTGGTATACTTTGTCCCGAGTTGGAAAATATTACCTACTTCGATACCGTTTTCAAGCGTCAACGGCTTGCCGCACACGGGGCATACGTCTCCCTCGCAAACCTTGGCGATATCGACGTATTCGATACCGGGCATATCTCTGTCGAAGTCGAGACCGGTGATATGGTATCCGTCTTTATTAGCGCCGGCGACCATATTGTTCGCTCCGCGTAAAGACTCGTCGTAATAGACGCCGGCAAGGCCGCTCGTCTTGAGTCCGTAGCAACCGATGTTGCCCGCGTGAAGAACGTCCGAACCGGTGATATCGGCAGGTACGATCTGCGACATAAGGATCTTGGTCAATTTGCTCTCGTTGATCTCGAGATCGCCGCGAACAAAGCACACGACCACCTTTTCCGTACCCTTCAAGAAGTAGCAAACGGCTTTGACCGTTTTTTTCTTATCCGCGCGTAAAAGTTCGGCGACCGATTCGATATCGTGACTGTCACCGGTAAAGATCTCTTTTATCGGTTCCGAAACGGCGTCGCGTTCCGTCTTGCGAACGGTGGTAGCGACTTCCATATTGGCCTTATAACCGCATTCCGGGCAAAGGACGATAGTGTCTTCTCCGATATCGGTAAGGAGCATGAATTCATGCGAGATACTTCCGCCCATCATGCCGCTGTCGGATTTGACGGCGACAACGCGCTTCATACCGATCCTGCGGAAAATGTTTTCGTACGCCTTATAAGCTTTTTCGTAATACTCTTTCAAATCTTCCATATCGGTATGGAAGGAATAGGCGTCCTTCATAACGAATTCCCGGACGCGGATCAATCCGCCTCTGCAACGGGCTTCATCACGGAATTTAGTCTGAAATTGGTAGATCATAAACGGCAACTGCTGATAGCTGTTGACCGCGTCTCTCGAAAATTGAACGGCGGCTTCTTCATGGGTCATACCGAGCACCATATCTCTGCCGCCTCTGTCCTTAAAACGAACCATCTCATCGCCGATGGTATAATATCTGCCGCTTTCCGCCCAAAGATCTTTGGGCATAACGACGGGAAAAGAAACTTCTTGTCCGTCGATAGCGTTCATTTCTTCTCTGATGATGGCCTCTATCTTCTGCGTGATACGTTTGGCAGGCATAGACAAAGACCAGATACCGTTGCTGACGAGTTTGATAAAACCGGCTCTTACCAGCAAGCTATGGCTGGCCGCCGTGGCATCGGCGGGCCCGTTTTTCGTTCTTTCGCCAACTAATTTTGACAATAACATCTTCTTACTTCCTTATATGCTTATGCTCACTTTTCGTTGACCGTCACGGACCAATCGCCGATTTTCAGGTCGACGCGCTCCTCCACGGCGTAAACGGCGACGGAATAAGTGCCCGCTTTAACGAACTTACCGTCTTTCAGATCGGTGTCTACGGCGTCGGTAACGAATTTAAGATTCTTATCGATCTTGACTTTTTCGCCGTTTTTCAATACGGCGGTGATTACCGCGTCGGACGTGGAAAAAGTATCGCCGACGGCATAGGTCTTACTTTCGATCGAGTAAGAGTCGACGACCGCTTCTTTATCCTTGCAAGCGGCAAAGAGGCAAACAAAGCAGCACAAAATAAGTACTGTTGATGCAATGGAAACAAACTTTTTCATAACTCTCCTTCTATGCGGGGTTACCCGCATTATATTTATCTATTTTATATTATATCTTAACGCGCATAAGGTTGTCAAGGGCAATTTAAAAAATGGACTTTCCGGGTCTGTTTTTTGCGTTTTTTAAATACGTTTCCGTATAAAAACAAGACTATGCGGAGACCTTTTCTTCAATGCCCGAACACAAAAGCGAAACTCAAAAAAACTTGATAATCGGATCGTAATGCGATATAATGATTTCGAGGTGGATGCTATATGAACAGAATAAACGAATTACCCTTGGGCTTCTCGATCGGTCACGATAACGACGAACACACCGGCGTTACGGTAATAGTCTGCCAAGAAGGCGCGATCGGCGGCGTCGACGTGCGCGGCGGCGCGCCCGGCACGCATGAAACGGATTGCCTCCGCAGCGAAAAAATGATGCAGAGCGTCAATGCGGTCGCTCTTTGCGGCGGTTCGGCGTACGGAATGGGCGCCATCGCGGGCGTTATGGAATGTCTGCGCGAAAAAGGGATCGGTTTTTCCATCGATAATAAGGTCGTTCCCATTGTTTGCGGAGCAGTCATTTACGACCTCAACGACAAAGATTATCATTATCCCACGGCGCAGTCCGGCCATAAGGCCGCCGCTTCGGCGAAAAACGACGATCTGCGACAAGGTAAGATCGGCGTCGGCGCGGGCGCGACGGTAGGAAAAATACTCGGAATGTCCGGCGCCTGCCCTTCCGGCCTCGGCATAGCGAGCGTAAAAGTCGGCAACGCACTCGTCACCGCCGTTGTCTGCGTCAACGCTCTCGGCGACGTGGTCGATCCGCAGACGAATACCATCGTCGCCGGCGCAAAACTCGACGGAAAATTCATCGGAACGGAACGATTCATCCTGAATAACGCCTCGACCGAACCGAAGATAGGCACGAACACTACCATCGGCTGCATTCTGACGGACGCAAAGATAAACAAGGTACAAGCCAATAAGATCGCATCCGTCGCCCATAACGGTCTTGC
>CACXDF010000269.1 GCA_902766325.1 uncultured Eubacteriales bacterium
ATCAAAAGCACGATAGCCACCGCATCGAACTTCGTTGATAAAATGATCATCGCCCAAAGTCATGCGATCGCCCTCGTCACCTACGACCATCCGTTACCGGAAAATCCGCCCGTGCTGAAGACGTTGCCGCAATACGACATAAGCGAATACGAAAAGAGCTTGACGCCCGAGGCTCGAGCCAATCTCGCATACAACCTGTTACACGAAACAGAGTATAGCGGCAATAAAGATCAAGCGAACCAGAACGTGACCGCCGCGGTCGCCGCTCTCCGTACGGAGATGAAAGAAAAGTCCGCCGAGCAACTCAAGATGTTCTCGACCGTCCGGGCCATCCTGTGGGCCGTAACAATGTCCGTTATCGTCCTGTTGATACTCACTTTCTTCTTCTTCCTGCAGCAACTTCTTTTGCCGCTGACGAAGTTCGCGCACGGCATTACGACGGGAGAGAAGATCAACGACAAAAAAGGTATGGCCGAGGTGCGCCTCCTGGCCGCCACCTATAACGACCTGCTTCGTCAGAAAGAGCGTCTGGAAAAGTCTCTGCGCCTCGCCGCCGAAACGGATATCCTGACCCACCTGCCCAACAGGTTCTGCTTCGAAAACCATTTCTTGTCCAAAGTAGACGAAAGCGGTTATTCCGCCGCGGTCTTCTTCTTTGATATCAACTACCTGAAGGCCATCAACGACAGCCTCGGCCACTCGGCCGGCGACGCGCTGCTCGTTAATGCCGCGCGGACGATCACGGCCTGCTTCTTGCAAGGCGACGTAGATAACTGCTTTCGCGTAGGCGGTGACGAATTCGTCGCCGTACTCACGAACGTCAGCGAAAAGGATATCAAAGAGACTCTCGAACGCTTTACGTTCGAACAACAACGAAATGATATCAGCATCGCCGTCGGCTATGCATACGCATCGGATATCGGTACGACTTCTTTCCGGAAGCTCTTTGCCGACGCCGATAAGAATATGTATGCCGAAAAGATCGCTATGCACAATAGAAAGTAAAGTAAATTCCGTTCTCTCGCTTTACCCAACGCTAATGTGCATAAGTATCATCAAGGATAACTATGCACTTAACCGTACGTAACAAACGACTGCTTATGATCATGCCCCTGCTTATCGTCGGGGGCGGACTTCTTGATTGGGGATTGGGCGCTCTCAGCGCCTATCTCCATTTACCTTTATATCTGAGCAACCTCGGGACGGTAATCGTCTCCATTTTCGGCGGGGCGCTTCCGGCCGCTCTTCTCGGCTTTTTGACCGACGCCTTTTGCTCCATTGCCGATCCAAACCGTATCTATTTCGGTCTTATCAGCGTAATCATCGGTATCAGCGTCTCTTGGACAAACTCCAACGGCACGTTCAAAAGCATCCCGAAAACGATCGCTTTTATCCTTATTATAGGAACGTTCAGCGGCATACTCGGTTCGATTCTCAGTTGGTTTTTATACGACTTCGACCATCTTTATTCCGCGATCGCGCCCTTAGCCAACGCGCTTTATGCAACGGGAAAACTGTCTAAATTCTTTTGTATTTTCTTTTCGGCTATCGTCACCAGTATCGCAGATACCTTCGTCATTGTCGGGATCGGCGTATTGATATACAATTTAGTCCCCGATAAGTTCCGTGAAAAGGTAGAAGATACTCTGCATTTCGGCGATTTCAGAAAAATGCCTAAAAGTCGGAGCCGAGCATCTTTGATGACGCGAGTGATCACCATCATCATTGTATCCGAAGCCCTTCTTTGCTTCATCGCCGCGGTCATAACCTTTGTCTTATATCAGGATATCGCTATAAAAAACTATTCCGACAAGTGCAACGGCGTAGCGGAAACGGCGGCGCTGATGATCGACCCGAATAAGGTGGACGACTACCTTGCGCAAGGTCGCGACGCCGAAGGATACACGGAAGCGGAACAACAATTATACGCGATCAAAAAAGCTAACACCCAAATCGAATACATATACGTCTATCGCATTGAAGAAGACGGCTTTCGCGTTATATTCGACCCGAACGCCGATAATAACGAGACCGCGATCGACTCCGTCATACCTTTTGACAGCTCGCGCGAAGAGTATCGCGAAGCTCTTCTGAACGGAGAAG
>CACXDF010000270.1 GCA_902766325.1 uncultured Eubacteriales bacterium
CTTCTCGGAACGCAGATGAAAGCTACCGGCGAAGTCATGGGTATCGGTTCTAACCTCGACGAATGTATGTTGAAGTCGGTTCGCAGTTTGGAGATCGGCGTAAACCATCTGTATATGGCTAAGTTCGACGGAAAGAGCAAGGAAGAACTTTTCGACTACGTAAAAGAATTCCGTTCCGATAATATCTTTGCCATCGCGCAGCTGTTCAGATTGGGCGCGAGCATTGACGAAGTATACAAAGTGACTATGATCACGCCGCTGTTTCTTGAATGCGTCAAGAGGATTGCCGTGGACATGGAAAATATTCTGAAAGAAAAGCCGATGGACGCGAAGGCGCTACGCGGCGCGAAGACGATCGGTTTTTCCGACGCTTATATTGCCAAACTCTGGAAGAAGAAGGAGATCGACGTGCGCGCTTTCCGTAAAGAAAACGGTATCGTCCCCGTATTCCGTATGGTCGACACATTGCACGCAGGCGCGTATATCCCGTATTTCTACTCTTCGTACACGGGTAAAAACGACTCTGTTCTGACGGATAAAAAGAAAGTCGTCGCTTTAGGCGCGGGTCCCATCCGTATCGGACAGGGCGTGGAATTCGACTATTCCACCGTTCACGCGGTCACGACGATCAAGAAGTCCGGCTACGAGGCCATCATTATCAATAACAACCCTGAGACGGTCTCTACCGACTACACGACGGCTGACAAACTGTACTTCGAGCCGTTGACGCCCGAAGACGTCATGAACATTATCGACTTCGAGAACCCTCAGGGCGTGATCGCTTCTCTCGGCGGTCAGACGGCCATCAATCTGGCCGAGCCTCTTATGAAGATGGGGGTCAATATCATCGGTACCGATTGCGAAGCGATCGAACGCGCGGAAAACCGAGACGCTTTTGAGAAGATATTGGAAAAACTTGACATTCCGCAACCGAAAGGGTGCGCCGTCACGAAGATCGAAGACGGGTTGAGAGTGGCCGAGGAGATCGGCTATCCTGTATTGGTCCGCCCCAGCTTCGTCCTTGGCGGAAGAGCGATGCAGATCGTTGCGAATCAAGAACAATTAAAGCACTATCTGAAGACGGCCGTCGAGATCGACGAAGACAAGCCGGTTCTCGTAGATAAGTACATTCAGGGTAAAGAAGTGGAAGTCGACGCCATCTGCGACGGCAGAGACGTATTCGTGCCCGGCATTATGGAACTTGTCGAAAGAACGGGTATTCACTCCGGCGACTCCATCAGCGTGTATCCGTCCTTCAGTATTCCGGATAAAGTCAAAGGCATCATTCTTCAGTATGCCAAAAAGCTCGGATTGGGTATCGGGATAAAAGGTTTGTTTAATATTCAGTTTATAGTTGACAAAGACGATAAGGTCTTTATTATCGAGGTCAATCCCCGTTCTTCCCGTACCGTACCGTTCCTGTCCAAGGCAACCGGATACAGCCTGGCCGATATCGCGACCGAGGTCATTTTGGGTAAGTCGCTCAAAGAGCAGGGCATCTTCGATATCTATCCCGCCGAGAAAAAGAGATGGTACGTCAAAGTCCCCGTCTTCTCCTTTAATAAGATCCGCGGTCTCGACGCCTATCTGTCTCCCGAAATGAAGTCCACCGGAGAAGCTATCGGTTACGACGATAAGTTGAACCGCGCTCTGTATAAAGCATTGCAGGCTTCCGGAATGAAGTTGCAGAATTACGGCACGGTCTTCGCCACCATCAGCGACGCGGACAAGGCCGAGGCATTGCCTCTCATCCGTCGCTTCTACGACCTCGGATTCAATATCCAGGCAACCAAGGGCACGGCGGATTATCTTAAAGCAAACGGTATTCGCACGCACGTTTTGAAAAAGCTGAAAGACGGTAGCGACGAGATCACGGAGGCGATCCGCAGCGGCCACCTCGCTTACATCGTCAATACCCGCGACATCAGTTCCGCCGGCACCATCAGCGACGGCTATAAAATCAGAAAGTGCGCCACCGAAAACAACGTCACGATGTTCACTTCTCTCGATACCGTTCGCGTCCTGCTCGACGTCCTTGACGAAACAACTCTGAAGATCTCTACCATCGACGCGTAAATCATGAAAAATATCATACTGACGATATCGGAAAATATTCCTTTGACGGAAAACGTTTGGAAGGCCGTTTTAACGGGAGAAAATGCGGGTGTTCCCGTGCCGGGAAGGTTCGTCAATATCAAAATAGACGGACTCTTCCTCCGTCGACCGATCTCGGTTTGCGACTCGGATGATAATTCTGTCACCGTGATCTATAAAGTGGTCGGGAAGGGGACGGACGCGCTTTCAAAAATGAAAATCGGCGAAAAACTGGACGTGCTTTCCGATCTCGGAAACGGCTACGACACAACGCCGAGCGGAGACAAACCTTTACTGATCGGGGGAGGCGTCGGCACGCCGCCCATGTATATGCTCGCAAAGAAGTTGATCTCCGAAGGGAAAACGCCTACCGTTATTCTCGGGTTTAACACAAAAAAGGAGATCTTTTTTGAAAACGAATTCAGAAAGACGGGGGCGAAAACGATCATTGCCACGGCCGACGGTAGCGTAGGGATCAAAGGATTCGTTACCGACGCAATGAAAGATATCGAGTACTCTTATATTTATACCTGCGGTCCTGAACCGATGTTGAAAGCGGTATACCGCGCGTCGAAGACAAGCGGACAATTCAGCTTTGAAGAAAGGATGGGATGCGGATTCGGCGCGTGTATGGGGTGCTCTTGTAAGACGGTCACCGGGTATAAAAGAATATGTAAAGACGGCCCCGTACTTAGTAAGGAGGAGATCCTATGGTAAACACGAAAGTCGACTTATGTGGGATCACGCTGGATAATCCCGTTATTCCCGCAAGCGGTACGTTCGGGTACGGATACGAATTCGCCGAATTGTACGACATCAATATGCTCGGTACCTTTTCTTTTAAAGGAACGACGCGCGAAATGCGCTTCGGTAATCCGACGCCGCGTATTGCGGAATGTAAATCGGGTATGCTTAATGCCGTCGGCTTGCAAAATCCGGGCGTAGATAAAGTGATCTCGGAAGAACTGCCCAAGTTAAAAAAGATTTTTCGTAAACCCGTTATGGCAAACGTGAGCGGATTTTCCGTAGAAGAATACGCAGAGGTGTCCGAGCGTCTTTCCGCTTGCGAAGAAGTGGGTTGGATAGAACTGAACGTCAGCTGTCCCAACGTGCACGGCGGAGGGATGAGCTTCGGAACGAGTTGCGAAAGCGTTCGCACAGTGACCGAAGCGGTCAAGAAAAAGGTGAAAAAGCCATTGATCGTTAAGTTGTCGCCCAACGTCACCGATATCGCGTCTATGGCTAAAGCGTGCGAAGACGGCGGCGCCGACGGGATCAGCCTTATCAACACGCTGATGGGAATGCGTATCGACCTGAAAAAACGCGCGCCGCTTTTAAAAAACGTGACAGGCGGTCTGTCCGGCGGAGCGATCTTCCCCGTGGCGGTCAGGATGGTCTATCAGGCTTCGTCCGCCGTCAGAATACCCGTCGTCGGAATGGGCGGCGTCGAGAGCGCCGAAGACGTGATCGAATTGATGCTGGCCGGCGCCACGGCGGTTGAAGTCGGCGCGGCTAACCTTATCGATCCGTTCGCTTGTAAAATAATAATAGAAGACCTGCCTGCCGTTATGGAAAGGTATGGCATAACGTCGTTAAAAGAAATAATCGGAGGTGCAAAAAATGGCTAAGGACGTGATCGTAGCGTTAGACTTCAAGGATAAAGAAGACACGCTTGCGTTTTTAGATAAGTTTACGGGTAGAAAGCCCTTTGTTAAGATCGGTATGGAATTGTTTTATGCCGAAGGGCCGGATATCGTCAGGGAGATCAAGAAGAGAGGACATAAGATATTCCTCGATCTGAAACTGCACGATATTCCCAACACAGTCAAGAAGGCGATGGCTTCTTTGTCGAGATTGGACGTCGACATCTGTAACTTGCACGCGTCGGGCGGTTCGGAAATGATGAAATACGCCATCGAAGGACTAACGAGAGCGGACGGAACGAGACCGCTTCTTATCGCCGTGACCCTTCTTACCAGTATCGGCGAAGAGAGATTGAGAGAGGAACTGAAAGGCAGTCTTCCGCTTGACAGAACGGTGGAAGAATACGCTATGCTTGCCGCAAAAAGCGGACTGGACGGAGTCGTTTGCTCTCCGCTCGAAGCGGGAAAAGTAAAAGATAAATGCGGAAAGTCGTTTTTGACCGTTACGCCGGGCATACGCTTTGCCGACGGAGAAAAGGGCGACCAGGTACGCGTTACCACACCGGCGTTAGCGCGGAGTTTAGGTTCCGATTATATCGTCGTCGGGAGACCGATCACACAAGCGGCCGATCCCGTTGCCGCATACGAAAGAGCGTGCGCCGAATTCTTGGGATAAAGTAAATAAGGAGATCATAAGAGTATGGAAAAGAAAATAGCTAAAGACCTTTTAAAAATCAAAGCGGTATTCTTGCGCCCCGATCAGCCCTTTACCTGGGCGAGCGGGATCAAGAGCCCCATTTATTGTGACAACAGACTCACTTTGTCCGATCCTGCGGTCAGAGACGACGTGGAAAAAGGATTGTGGGAGCTCGTTCGCACGCATTTTCCGCAAGCGGAAGTACTGATGGGTACCAGTACGGCGGGCATCGCGCACGCCGCGATCGTCGGATATTTATCCGGGCTTCC
Source organism: uncultured Eubacteriales bacterium (assembly GCA_902766325.1). GTDB lineage: Bacteria > Bacillota > Clostridia > Christensenellales > DTU072 > CAG-1782. Next base: position 4,704 of record CACXDF010000270.1, read on the forward strand.
CATGGGCTACGTGCGTTCTTCGGCAAAAGATCACGGCAGAACCAACCGAATCGAAGGCAAACTCGAAAAAGGTCAAAAGGTAGTCGTAGTGGAAGACCTTATCAGCACGGGCGGCAGCGTCATCGAAGTCGTTGACGCGTTGAGAGAAGAAGGAGCCGA
>CACXDF010000271.1 GCA_902766325.1 uncultured Eubacteriales bacterium
CTTTATATCGTTATTCCGTCGAAAGAGGGTCTTATAAACGTGATATCCGCGACCAGTCAGGAAGAGCGCGACGCGGGCGAAGACGATCTGCGGGTCGGCGAGGTCTCCGACGTTTATTCCGAAGAAGAGCTGAAACGATATAGCGCGGCGTACGACTCGAAAGAAATGTTTTTCTTTGAAGAGACGTCTGAATGGGGCACGTACTTTACCGCCTGCAAGACGATGTACGACAGCAATGGAGAAAGGGTAGGTCTTATTTGCGTGGACAGAGACATCGAAGACGTGCGCGGTACCATCGCAAAAATGATGATCGCCGTATCCTTTTCCATTTTCGGCGCGACCCTTCTTTTCGCGTTATTCGTCGGGATACTGATCCGAAAAAAGGTCACCGGGCCCATCTTTGCGCTCGAAAAGAGCTCGCGTAATTTCGCTAACGACGCCGAAAAAACCTCGGACGTCATAAACGTAAATTTTGTTTCGCCGCAGATACGGACGGGGAACGAAGTGCAGTCTCTTGCGGAGGCTGTTGAATATATGGCGAACAGCGTAAAAGAAAACGCTCAAAAAACGATCGAAGCGGAACAAGAAAAAGCCGCGTTCGCAGAAAAGGCTAAATCCGCCGAACGCATCGCCAAACTTTCCGAATCGATCGTTACGCTGCTTGATAACATGCCGGTCATGACTTTTTATAAGGATATAGAGACAGGAAAGTACGTGGCGTGTAATCAATCGTTTGCCGAGCATTGCGGTAAAGAAACGCCGGCGGATATAAGCGGATTGACCGACTATGACATCTTCGACCCAAAGGCGGCGGAGCACTACATCGAGTGCGACAGGATAGCGTTGTCTATGGATAAGCCGTATGTGTTTTTTGAGGACGTCCCGAGCGCGGACGGCGACAGAAGGCAGTTCCAGACCACTAAACTGAAATTTACCGATGCCGACGGAAATACGAGATTGCTCGGTATGTGCGTCGACGTGACCGAGATGATGAAGATGCAGTTGGAAAACAAGATCGTGAAGGAAGCCTACGAAGAGGCAAAGAACGAAAGCCTGACCTATGCGCGTATCGCGAATGCTCTTTCCAACGATTACATTTATTTGTATTATATCAATACGGAGACGGACGAGTTTATTGAATATCATTCCGATAAGGACCACGACAACCTGGCTTTGGAGCGTAAAGGCAAGGACTTCTTTAATGCAAGTTTAAACGATGCGAAAAAGATGATCTATAAAGAAGATCACGCCGTGTTCTCGGCGACGTTCAAGAAAGAGAACGTTTTGGAAAAGATATCTCAACACGGTATGTTTACGATCACGTATAGGCTTCTGCTTAACGGCAAGCCGACGTTCGTCAATATGAAAGCCACGAAGCTGAGCGGCGACGACAATCACATTATCATCGGCGTCAACAGCATTGACGCGCAGATCAAAGATCAGGAAGAGATGAAGCGTATCAACGAAGAGCGTATAACTTATTCTCGTATTACCGCGCTTTCGGGCAATTATATTTGCATATATACCGTAAATCCGGAGACCGACGAATACATCGAATACAGTTCTACCACGGAATACGAAGGTCTCGGCCTCGCCAAAAAAGGTAAAGATTTCTTCGAGCGAGCCAGAAGCGACGGAGACCGTTTTGTATACGCGCCCGATCAAGACCTTTTCCGTTCCGTTATGCAGAGAGAAAAGGTTTTGAAAGAAGTAAGAGAGCGAGGAATGTTCGTCGTCGACTATCGTTTGCTTATCAACGGCGTGCCCACGTACGTCGCGTTGAAAGCAACGCTTGTGGAAGAAAACGACGGGCCGCAACTTATCGTTGGCGTTATTAATATAGACGCGCGCGTCAAACGCGAACAGGAATACGCGCAAAACCTGTATACCGCCCGTAAGCAGGCGGACAGCGACGCGCTGACGGGGCTGAAAAATAAGCACGCCTATATCGACCTGGAAAGTCAGATCAACCAGACGATCGAAGACGGGACGGTAAAACCGTTTGCGGTGGCCATCTTTGATGTTAACGGACTGAAGACCGTGAACGACACGCAGGGGCACGTCGCCGGGGACGAATATATTCGAAACGCAGGCAAGATGATCTGCGACGAGTTTAAGCACAGCCCGGTGTTCCGCGTGGGCGGAGACGAATTTGCCGTGATAGCCCAGGGCGTCGACTGCGAAAGAACGCCGGAACACGTCAGAAAGATAGAAGAAAAGAACGCCAAGAACAGAGCGACCGGAGAGGTCACCGTCGCTTGCGGTTACGCCGTGTACGACGGAGACAGAGACGTATCTTCCGTCTTCAAGAGAGCGGACGCGCTGATGTACGAAAATAAGCGCCGCTTAAAGAACGGATAAGAAGCCGAAGGCACATAACGGAGCGATCCCGCTCCGTTATTTTTTTGCTCGTCGCAGGGCGTGCGATTCGGCATTGTATTCTTTTTTTGCGTGTGCTATAATGAGCATAACGAATACCGAATAAGTTTCGGATGTAAGGAGGCGCGTAATAAATGGCAAAAAGCAGACTGATCGGCGAGTATCCGGTGATCGGGATCCGTCCGACGATCGACGGAAGAAGAGGCAAGATCAAGGTTCGCGAGAGCCTTGAAGAGCAGACGATGAATATGGCTAAGGCCGCCAAAAAACTACTGGAAGACAATCTGTTTTATTCTAACGGCGAGACGGTCAAAGTGATTATTGCGGATACGACGATCGGCAGGGTCGCCGAGGCGGCCGCGTGCGCCGATAAGTTCCGCCATGCAGGCGTCGATATCACGCTTACGGTTACCCCTTGCTGGTGTTACGGAGCCGAAACTATGGATATGGATCCAATGACGATCAAAGCGGTATGGGGTTTTAACGGAACGGAAAGACCGGGAGCCGTGTACCTTGCGTCCGTGCTTGCTACCCATAGTCAAAAAGGGCTGCCGGCCTTCGGCATTTACGGACATGAAGTGCAGGACGCCGACGATACGGAGATCCCGGAAGACGTGCAAGAAAAGATCCTTCGTTTCGGGAGGGCGGCCGTCGCCGTTGCGACGATGCGCGGCAAGTCTTATTTGCAGATCGGTTCCGTTACGATGGGTATCGGCGGTAGCATCATCAGTCCGGAATTTTTCGAGGAGTACCTCGGCATGAGGGTGGAGTCGGTCGACGAAGTAGAAGTCATCCGCCGCATGACGGAAGGGATCTACGATAAATCGGAATATAAAAAAGCTATTGCCTGGATCAAAGAAAAGTGCCGTCCGGACTTCGATAAGAATCCGCCGGAAATGCAAAAAACGCCGGCGCAGAAAGAAAAGGACTGGGAATTTACCGCCAAAATGGCTTGTATCATCAAGGATTTGTACAACGGGAATAAGCGTCTTCCCAAGGGAAGAGAAGAAGAAGCCGTCGGGCATAACGCCATCGTAGGCGGTTTTCAAGGGCAACGGCAATGGACGGACTTTTATCCGAATTGCGACTTCCCGGAAAGCATTCTCAATTCTTCGTTCGACTGGAACGGCGCTCGCGAGCCTTATATTTTAGGCACGGAAAACGACACGCTCAACGCAACGGCTATGCTGTTCGGCAAACTGCTTACCGGCAGGGCGCAGATGTTCGCGGACGTTCGCACGTATTGGTCGGGCAAAGCGGTGGAAAGGGTGACCGGATATAAGGTAGAAGGCAAGGCAAAAGAAGCCGACGGCTTTATACACCTGATCAACTCGGGCGCTTGTTGCGTAGACGCCTGCGGCGAAGTAAAAGATAAGGACGGAAAACCGGTCATGAAACGCTGGTGGGAGGTGACGGACGAAGATATCGACGTCATGATGAACGCTACTACCTGGCCCTATGCCGACCTCGGTTACTTCCGCGGAGGCGGATATTCTTCTCGCTTCGTGACCCGCGCAGAGATGCCGGCGACAATGATGCGTATCAATATCGTAAAGGGTCTCGGCCCTGTCATGCAGATCGCCGAAGGATGGACGCTCAAACTCCCCGACGAAGTGACGGACAAACTTTGGAAAAGAACGGACTACACTTGGCCTTGCACTTGGTTTACGCCGAGGATCACGGGTAAAAACGGCTTTAAGAGCGCGTACGACCTGATGAACAATTGGGGCGCGAATCACGGCGCCATCTCTTACGGACATATCGGCGCGGATCTCATCACCATGTGTTCCATGCTCCGTATTCCCGTATGTTTGCATAACGTGGACGACGATAAGATCTACCGCCCGTCTTCCTGGAATGCCTTCGGCATGGACAAGGAAGGACAGGACTACAGAGCTTGCGCCGCTTACGGCCCGATGTATAAGAAC
>CACXDF010000272.1 GCA_902766325.1 uncultured Eubacteriales bacterium
TCATATAGTCGCCGTCGAGGCGGTAGGTCACAAGACCGGCGCCGGATTCCTTAACGAGTTTGGCGGTGCGGGGAGAAATATACCCGGTCTCGCCCGACCAGGACTTATTACCCTCGGGGAACATAGCGACGCTGATCCCTTCTTTCAGATTCTTTTCGATAAGATCGACGGTGTCGTCCGCCGCCGCGCCTTTATTACGGGGAATGGGCGCGAAAAAGACTTTCAGCACGCGGCCTAAAAACCCTTTCAAAAGATTGGCGCTCGCCACGAAGCGGGCGTGCCTGCCCGTACCCATGATGACCATAACGGGATCGAGGTCGGAATTGTGATTGGCAAGGACGAGATAGGTCGTTGACTTCGGTTTACGCTTCTTATACTTGAAGCCGAGACAAAGCGCAAGGATCCATCCCAACGTGATACGTAGGATAAAGATCACCGCGCGTTGAAATCCGATTCCTCTTTTGACCGACATTTTTCCTCTGTTTTATAGCTTTACTTGCCTCTTTTTAAATATAAATTTACGGAAAAGAACGACGTTCAGAACGACGAATATTCCGATAATGATGCCAAACAACATCATGTTATTGCCCATACTGCGGGGATTGTTCGTGAAGCTCCCCGCGATCAGCATGATGGGGAATCCGAACACGATGGCGGGCAGGTTTTGATAGACGAGGTTTTCCGATACGGGCGACTCTAAGTTGGGATCGGCTTCGCGAAGCAGGATCATACCCGTCGAAGCGGTACCGGTGAGCATTCCGAAAAAGGCCAAGAACTGCTCGTAGCGATACCCCGGGAAAAGATACTTGCAAATGAAGTTGACGTACAAGAAAGTCACGACGGCGCCGAGGACGGCCATGATGGCGATCGGAGCGATGTAGCCGGACACGAGATCGATCTGAATAGCGCAGATACCGGCTACGATCATCAGGTCGAACGCAAAACCGGAAACACGGTTGAGAAGAAAGGTATTGACGTAATCTTTTTTGAGCAGTCCGCCCTTCTTTAACAGTTTCAAGACCAATTTGACGAGGGTCGCGGCGAGCACGCCGAACAGAAAGTTGAAGCCGTAAACGGTGCCGATCATATTGCCGCCTTTTAAGATGACGTTACCGAGCAGATACATAATACCGTAGGCGACCAGGTAAGTGATGGCTATCAAGGCGATCTGAATGGACATCTTGTCGACCGACTCGTTGAGCGGAGGTTCATTCACGCCGACGACGTCTTCCGTTTTTAATGCAGAAAGCGTCGCTTCTTTATAGGACAGTTTGCCCTTTTTGCGCCAGATATTGATAACGACGACGCCGACGATACTGGCCACCAAAAAACCGATGGCGGCGAGAGACAGACCGATATTCTTATAAATACCGGCAGTGCCCATCGAAGAATCGAAGTTTCCGCCGATGTTGAGCGCCTGACCGGTACCCTGTCCGTATCCGAAGCAGAGCAAGATGCCGCTACCGCCGGCAAAGTCGGAATAAATAAGGGTGCACACAAGAGTGACGGCCAAACCGAAAACGGCCTGTAACAAATAGGAGTTGACGGTGGTGAGTCCGGAATTGAATATCTCTCCCGTCCGTTCTTTGGTCAGTTTTCGCCCCGACGGACGCAATGTCATAGCAATAAAACCGATGGCAAGGCAATGGTAGGTTACCACTTCGAGCGTGGCGATGCCGGAACCGTTGGCGGAGAAGACAGGCAGATTAAAAAGATAATCTCCTTTTGTGAAATACACGATGGAAGAAACGATAAGCATTATGATCCCGCCGAGGACCGAATTGGGGATCAGCGATTTCTTCAGAAAAGGAACTTGCGTCTTCAGAATATTGGCAACGATCAAACAAGCGAATAACAATCCGAACAGGAGCAAACCGCGCCATACGGACAAATCATAAAAATCAGTCAAAATAAGCCTCCTTATTTCCGTTGAGAGTATATCAAAAAATCCCCTTTTTGTCAATATGCCCAATCGCAACCGTTTTAATATGAACCAAATATAAAATCAAAGTAAAACGCAGGTGAATTCGGCCTCATTTCATGCTATCCGGAATAATAAAAAAAAGGAGCTTTCTCGAAAAAAGCCCCTTTTATCGACTTAAAAACGTCTTTATTCAAACTTAACGATAGTAAGCTCGAATTTCTTCAACGCAAGCGGCGTTTCAACGTCCGCGATCTTGTTTTCGAAGATATCCGTACGGCATACGGCCGTTCTGCCGGCAAAGGTAAGGTTGGCGGTCTGCGGTTTGGAAGAAGAATTATAGATACGAGCGACAAAACCCTTTCCGTCGTCGGCGGGCTTGATCGCTTCTACGACCACGTTGTCGTTATCGCATGAAAAGCCGAGATCCGATCCCGATCCGACGCCGCATACGGGAACAAGAGGATTATTGAGAAGGTAGGCTTCTTTATAAGTTTCCGCGCTCATCGGTCCTTCGTGAATAAGAATGGCATAGTTTATTTCGTGTTCGCCCTGCTCCGGCTGATGGCTCGGGCCCTTTTTCGGAGTGCGGATCAAATTCATGTCCATGACGTTGCCTTTACAACGGAAACCGTACTTGCAGTCATTGAGAATAGATACCCCGTAGTTTATTTCGCTCATATCGATAAACTTTTGTCCGTTGACCTCGAACTGCGCCTTTTCGATACTGTTCTCTTCTGTGGTACGGCGCGTAAGGTGTCCGTATTGGACGTTGAACGTACATTCGGACGTATAGATATCGACGGGGAACGCAATACGGAGCATAGACGCCTCTTGGTGGCAATCCACTTTCATTTTGACTGTCAACCGGCGAGATCCGGACAAAAGGGAGAAACGCTGCGTGATCCTATTTTTGTCGGCGGTATAAGTCGCCTCGGCATAGGCTTCCGGCCCGTCGACGCCGGTGATAAAACCGGTACAAACGGCGTCTTTTTTCTTTTTACGATAATCCTTGGGAAAATCCCATGCGTCGCCCCTATCTTCGTACTTACTGATAACGGCCGTTTTTCCGCCGAACGGCACGAATTCTTTTCCCATCTTTTTATCGTACAAAGACACGATAACGCCGTCTTTGAAGGTCACTTTCAAAAACTCGTTTTCGAGAGTGTCTTCCGTTACGCAGGCAGTAGATTCGGGCGCTTTCATATCGGTAAGCGCCGCCATTGAATAGCCGCCCACGTTGACGTCGTACCAGGTATCGTCCACCTTTACGGGCAAGCGATAAGAATAGGGATTGGGATTAAAAACGGACGCGCCGTTTGCCAAAGATCCCGCAAGAGCCGCGATAGCCGTCGAGATCTCTTTATAAAGAGTTTCGTACCGTTCTTCCGATTCTGTATAAACGCGATCGATGGAAGAACCGGGCAGAATATCATGGAATTGATATAAAAGGATCTCTTTCCAGATCTCGTCGATACGTTCTTGCCCGATGGGCGGGACGATCCCCTTTTCTTTCGCCGCGACGACGAGCGCATCGTAGTTTTTCAACGCGAATTCCATCTTGCGGTTGAACAGTTTGTTCTTCGCGTGCGAAGTCTGCGTTCCCTGATGCTTTTCCAAATACAATTCGCCTTTAAAAACGGGATATTCTTTTTCCGGATCGTCGATATCTTTAAAAAAGTCTTCCGACAGCTTAAAGTCGACCTTCGGCGTATCTTTGAGGTCAGCCATGCGAAGAGCGCGTTCGATGTGTTCGACGCCCGGACCCGCGCCGCCGTCCCCGATGCCGAATAAGGCCATCGCCTCGTTATTGTATTTGCGTTCGTAATAATACTTTTCCGCTTTCTTGAACGAATAGGTGTTCATCGGCCCGTTGTAGGTACACTCGGGGAGCATATGCGCGAGAACGACGCTTCCGTCAAGGCCTTCCCAGCGGAAGGTATGGTACGGAAACTTATTATATTTGTTCCAACTCATTTTCTGCGTCAAAAAGTAAGGTACGCCGGCAAGTTTCATGACGGTGGGCAGGCACCCGGAGTAGCCGAAGCTGTCCGGCACCCAAAATATCTTCATGTCCTGTCCGAATTCCTTTTGGAAAAACTTCTTTCCGTAATAGAACTGACGGATCAGGCTTTCGCCGGAGATGCAGAAACTGTCCGGTTCAACCCAGGTCGCGCCCTGCACGTCCCATCTTTTTTCGGCGGCGGCGCGCTTGACGTCCGCGTATACGTCGGGATAATCCCTCTTGACCCAGTCGTACAGTTGGGCCTGCGACGCGCCGAAAATATAACCGTCGTAGTTACGGATGTTGCGGAGCTGGTTAGAAAAAGTCCTGCCGCCTTTACGATAACTTTCGCGAAGGGGCCACAGCCAGGCAAGGTCGAGGTGGGCGTGTCCGATGGAATGGAACGTAAAAGCGTACTTGTCGTTCTTTTCGCCGAGCAAAGGTTTTAACTCTTCACGCAGCTTCGCGGCTTTTTCTTCGGTGATACCGCGCGTGAGCGGCAGCATGGAAAGAAGGGTCTTTACGATCCTTTTTTCAAAGTCTCCGTTACGATTATAGGCGTACACGTCGAACAGCACTTCCATATCGTACGCGAGCGCGTCGACTTCTTTACGATATTCCGCAAAGCAGAGTTCGGAAACCTTAGAATCATTTTTACGATTCCCAAACAGGTCGTTCGCGCCGCAATCGATCCAAAGGTCGACATTTCCGTTTTCATCCGCCAGCGGCTCGACGTCAACGACGATCTTTTTGGCAAGTCCGAGGTCGGGAGAAAACTGTGAATAGCGTGAAGTGATACCCTGCGTTACTTTGCCGTCTTTGGTAAAGACGAGGCCTTCGCCGCCGCAATCAACGAGCAGAACGACGTTCTTTTTCCGCGGCAGTTTCCCGGCAAGATGGAACCAGGCGCAGTCGAATACGTGCTCCGCCCAGACGACGCCCTTTTTGATCGCGATCTTTTTCCCTTCCGTCTTTTTACCGAACGGAACGGGCTCGGCAGTCACGTACCCTTCGCCTTGCAGACCGTCTATTCTCTTATACGCCTGTTCGTGCAAACGAGCGATCGCCCGAGCGACGCGCTCCCCTTTCAGAAAGGTCGCGCCCTGCTTGTCGGCTTTCAATTTTTTGTTCGCTTCCAGTCGGCGCCAGACGTAATAATACTTGTGGGCCTTTTCCATCAATGACTTCTTCATGTTTTCCTCCGCATACTGCTATGTAATAAAAGGGGTCCGCTCAATAAGCGGGCCGCCTTTCTCCTTTATTTTTGCTTCGGCAAGACGCCGAAAAAGTGTCGGATATTCATATCCTTAGGAATATTCTTTCCATGCGCTCCCAACCCGAAAAGCGGTTTATGCACGCCGTGATCGGTCGAAAAAGCGACCAGCGTGTCATGATCTTTCCAATGTGCGGAAACGGCTTCCATCAATTTGCCGAAAGAAGCGTTATAGTGGCGCAAAGCGTTCACGGCGATCCGGCTCGTCGGCCAGGAACGGTGCATTTTGTCGTCATATTCCTGATTGTATACTTCGATAACGTCGTACTTATCCTCGGCGATCAATTCAAGCGCCTTTTCCACCACTTCGTCGTCGTACTTCATCAAATAATAATCGATATCGCGTTCGGCAAAGATACGCGGGATGCTCTGATTGGCGACGGCTACCATAGCCACCTTCTTACCGCTGTCCGGCAGCGCGTCGAAAAAGGTATCGACTTTCAGAACCGGCTTTTCGTAATGGGTAATGCCGTGCACAGCCGGCTCGGCGCCGGTATACATCGTCGCAAAGCAAACGGGCGTCTTGGGCGGGAACGCGGTCAAAAAGTCGACCGACACGTCGGTATACTTACGGACGTTATAAAAAAGATCGTAATACTTTTCGTATATCCACTCTCCTACGGCGTCCGGATTATAGAGTAGCATCCTGTCCACCTTACCGCCCGCCTTTTTATCGACGATCTCCTTGATCGCAACCACGTCTCCCCTCGCGTTTTCGGGTCTGCGAGCGCCGATAACGTCACTGAGCGTTCCGACGAGATTGGTCAAAGAAAAGGTATTGAAATCCATTCTTATTTATTCCTCCTGTGCTCCTCGTACTCTTCGGCGGTCATCGTCTCTACGCGGCTGTGATCGTTACGGGAAGCGGAATACTCGTATCTCTTCTTTTCTTCATTATACTTTTTAACGGCGGCTACCGTCTGATAGTAAAGGGGAACGGCAAAGAAGATCACCCAACCGGGGTGCCACCAACCGCCCAAAAATCCGAGTAAGAGATACCCGGCGATACAGAGCGCGGGAACGAGACAGTTAAAGAACCAAAGCACGTTCCTTCTTTTTACCGCCAGACAGATCAAGTAATAAAGCGGTATCGAAAACAGTATCACCCAGCAGGTACGGAAGAATTGCGGATCGATAAAACCGAGCAAAA
>CACXDF010000273.1 GCA_902766325.1 uncultured Eubacteriales bacterium
GCAAAATGGATCATAACCGCCGGAAACGTCATTGACTTTATCAACGCTATCGGCGACGTGGAATACACGCCTGAAAGCAAGTCTCTTATCGATGCGGCGAACGAGGCGTACAAACGTCTTGATGAAGATCAAAAGCCTTTCGTGTCCAACTACGAGGACCTTGTCCGGGCTAATACGGATTATGACAGCGTTAAAGGTTCGGTCGATAAGATCGAAGATCTCGGCGAGGTCGAGTATACCGAAGAATTTAAGGAAGAACTCGACGACGCAAGAGAAGCTTACGATGAGCTCACCGAAGGACAAAAGGCGATTTTCCCTGCGGATACGCTTAAAAAACTCGTTGACGCCGAAAAGGCTTATGAAGTTATGGAGAAGATCGACTCGATGGGAGATCCTGCGGGCGATGGATTCAAGGAGAAGACAGAAGACGCAAAAGACGCCTACGACGCGCTTGAAGACGATCAAAAAGCACTTGTTGCGCCGTCTATGGTAAAAGAACTTGAAGACGCGAAAGCGGTCGTCGATGTCATGGATAAAATAAACGCTATCGGCGACGTGAAATACGACGAAAGGTGCAAAGAGCTTATTGACGAAGCGAGAGAAGCCTACGAAGAACTTTCTCCCGATCAAAAAGCCATCTTCCCCGTCGACGCGTTGAAAACGCTTGTTGACGATGAAAAAACGTATGACGCTATGAGCAAAATCAAAGCTATCGCCACCGGAGAAACGGAGATCTCCGAAGAAAAGGTGGATGAAGCGAGAGACGTATACGACGCGCTTACCGAAGAGCAAAAAGATATTTTGCCCACGGACGTTCTGGAAGATCTTATCGACGGCGAAAAGGCTTGGGAAGTTATTGACAAGATCAATGAGCTCGGAACGTCGGCTGACTCGATCGACAGTAAAGAAAAGATCGCGGAAACGAAACAAGCATACGACGCTTTGACCGAAAAGCAAAAGGCTCTTATTCCCGTGTCGGTCGTAAATAATCTTAAAAACGTCGAATTTGCGTCCGGTGTTATCGACAAAGTAAACGCTATCGGAAACGTCGAATATAACGGCGATACGAAAGCGCTTATCGAAGAAGCGAGAGCGGCATACGACGGATTATCGCAGGATCAGAAGAAATTGGTTCCGAGCGCTGTCGTCGGCACGCTTGAAGCCGCGGAAGAGTCTTATGCGGCGGCGGCAAAGGCCTCCGATCTCAAAATGACGATCACGTTCGTCGCGGTGTGCTTACTGCATATCATAGGAATATTCGTATTGATAATCCTTTTGGTCAAACGTAGAAAAGACAAAAAGGAAGAAGCGGCAGAGTAAGATCATTTGCGTTGCGCCAAATAATCGACGATAGTAACGCGTTGTTTGTCGCACTATACGTTTTGATCTTTTTAACGCTTGTTGTTTGGGCGGTAGACTTGATCGTCGGCATTCAAAATCGAAGATCGAAAAGGTTGATGGAGGTCGGGTTTACCGCGGAAAAAGCAATGCCAAACGGCGGAACGGTACTTATTGAAGAACGCGTTCCCGCCGTTACGGCGGAAGAAAACGAAGATGAGGACGAGGAAGAAACCGTGATCGTAACCGAAGGGAACGAAAAAACGTTTCGTATAAGGTATGCTAAATCGTTTACGGCAAAACTGATCCAGTCCGACGACGAAACGAAACTTTTTTACGGAGAATTAAAGAACGAAGTTCTTTCTTATGCAAAAACAAGCAGCAGAGTTTCGTGGTGTTTCGATTCGGTAAGTTACGGTCGCTGTCCCATATTGAAGTTTGGGTTCAGAGGCAAAACTCTTTGCGTATATTTTGCGTTGGATATTAAAGACCTGAAAGGGATGAAGTACAAAGCAGAACTTTGCGAGTATAAAAAATACGCGTTTGTTCCGTGTATGTATCGTATTATCAACGCGCAAAGATGTCAACTTGCTAAAGACTTGATCGCCATGGTCGCCGAAAGCTACGGATTAGTCAAAGGCAAAAGGCGCGACGTCGAATACCTCTTTCCTTACGAAGATAACGACGCGCTGATTGAAAAAGGAGAGATCAAAGAAGTAAAGAAGCAGGTTTTTTCATCCGAAAAAGCATGATCGAAGCGATCTGATAATCAAAGGACAAATGTTCCGTCAGAAAGGATATATTTGATAGAGATCATTCATTTATATCGCGCACAAAGCCGCCGATTGTCGGCGGCTTTGTCGTGAATTTGCGTTTAATAAATGAAATATTGCTTCGTAATTTATTTATCCGTCTTTCTGATGGTGTCGGAGACATCTTGTAACGAGATAAACGCGTTTTTGTCGATACTTCTTACGATTTGTTTTAGTTTGTTGATTTGAAAATGATTTACGATATAATAAACGATGGTTTTTTCTTCTTTTGAATAACCGCCCATGGCGTTGACGATCGTTCCGCCCGAACCGAATTGTTTGGAAAGAGCGTCGGTGATCTCGGCGGCGTACGTCGTTACGATCATAGCGCATTTCGAACGATTAAAGCCTTCCACAATAAAGTTAACGGTTTTTGATCCGACGAAATAAGTTACTATAGAGTAAAGAGGGAGTATCCAGCTTTTGATCACTATTCCGCAAACGGTATACAGGATCAGATTGAATATCATAACGAAAGTGCCGATAGACACGCCGATTTTTTTCGCGAATATCACGGAAAGAACATCTATTCCGTCTATCGCCCCGCCGAAACGTATGGTCAATCCGCTGCCTATTCCCGAGATCACTCCGCCGAAAACGGCGCATAACAAAAGGTCGGATCCGGCAAGAGGAGATATAATGGATATGTCTATCGGCAGGACGTTCATGATCAAATATGACGTCAAAGAATATACCCCTATCGCAAACAAAGAATAGAGAGTGAAAGCCAACCCCTGTTTTTTCAATCCGAAAACGAAAATGGGGAAATTAATGACGATGAGAAACAGCGGCAACGTCAAAACGCTCGGCGTCACCTGATCAAGCAACATCGAAAGTCCCGATATGCCGCTGTCGTACAGCTTTACCGGGAATAAAAAGATGGTGACTCCGAAAGCGTTGATGATACCGGCGATGGCAAGCAAAAGAAAATTTATGGGTTTTAATTCTTTTAACGCTCGTTTGAGCGATGCGCGTAAATTGCTCTTTGTTTTCATAATACTTTTATTACCTGTCAGTAAGTTTTTCCGAATGATCCTAAATATGGTTTTTATGATTTAATTTTAACATAATGACAAAAAGAATTCAATATTTATCACGTGAATGCGCGTAATACGGAGCGGTTACATACGCAAGGCGGAGCCTTGCAATTACATGCACGCCATAGGCGTGATTACATACCGATCCTTCGCTCTCGCTTTCGGATCGTATAAAAAAGAACCTAAGACAAGTTCGTCTTAGGTCCTTTTTGGGTAGAGATGAAATGGTTCGGAAGGAATATTCCGCGATCCGATTTGCGGACGAAGATCCCTCTTATCCGGCAGTTTATTTGTCCCAAGCGTCGACGTCGGGGATGGTGACGGACGCGCCGCCGTAAGTAAACGTCCAAGTAAGATCGCTGCCATGTCCGCCTTCGGCGTCGTCGATTATTATGATGCGAAGGGTTTTGACCCGTTCCTCTTCCGCAGATGCCGTAATGGTAACCGTGCGGTCCGCAGAGGCGTACGTAAAATCCAAAGAAGAGGTGGCGAAACCGCTTATCCTCTCGACGTTCTTCCTGCAATGGAAAGTCGCGCCTTCTTCCGAGAGGTTATTGACGATCCCGACGCCGGTCGAATCATTCATAAAGGAGCAATGGTTATTCTTATACATCGTTTCCATCGCGTCCGCTTCGGCGCTCTCGTAATAGCCGCTTTTAGTGTTGTCCGAGCAATAATAGGAGCGCTTCACGTCGCCGTTTGTATTTCTGCTTATGGTCGCCACGTAGAAAAATTTATCCTTTTTGAAAGCGTACGCTTCGGAACCGTCGCTGCCCAACGTATAAGCGTCGGTGCCTTTGACCGTTTCGGTGTATTGCTGTTCGCCGTCCTTATTCGTGCAGGTAACGACGAAGTCCGGGTCTTTCAGTATCTCTTCAAAGAACTCATTGATAAGTTCTTTGCTGAACTCTTTTTCGGTCGTATCGAAATACTCCGTTCCATCCATATCTTTCAATTCGATATTACAAGAGGTCAGAGCCACCACGCTCATTATGCACACGATCGGTACGATCACCCAAGTCGCTATTTTTTTCTTCATTA
>CACXDF010000274.1 GCA_902766325.1 uncultured Eubacteriales bacterium
ATACAACTTCATTTCGGTGCCCTTATAGCTGAGGCCGTAGGCGCTGTCCACTTTAAAGCGCATATTGATGCCGTTGGTATACACGGTGCCGTTGTTGTTGCCCGATTTTTCTTCCCAGGAGAGGAAGTAGGTGTATCCGCTGTTGGCCGCGTCTTTGGTCGAAACGGCGTCTTTATACATATCGTATGCGACCGGATGCGAGAAGCCTTGATAGAACACGAAGAACTTATTCGCGGAAGAACCGGACGTCGTATTGAAGATCCTGGCGATGATCTTATCCGAAATGCCCGATTGTCCCATAAAGTCGTACACGCTGAGCGCGTTCGCAAACTTTTCGCGATCCAGGCGGACGATATCCACGGTAACGTGCTGTCCGTTAAGATCGACGCCGGTGCAATGCTCCGTCACCAAAAGGTTGTTCGGGTCGGCCGGATTCGACGAATTGTAGTAGAACACGTTAACGGTAACGCCGTTGTATATCTCGTAATTGACTACGCCGGACGTATAGTAATAGATCTTCTCCCCGTTGTCCTTAACGAGGCACTTGGCCGAGAAGCCGTCGCCGCTTGCGATATTGCCGTCTTCGATGCCCACCGTACGCGACTTGACCATAACTTTGAGCGGAACGACTTGTTTTGCAAGGCCGGAGCCGACCCAAGCATACACGTTATAGGTACCGCCGCCCACTCTCAGATAAAGCGGTTCGTCGTTAATGGTAACGCCGATCAAGGACTGATTGAGTAAGCAGTAATCAAAATCGCTCTTATTGCTGCCCGCAGTCGCCATAACGCGGTCGATGGTCGTCGTCGCAAAATTCAGGGTGGCGGAATACTGACCGCCGACAAAGTAACCTTGCGCCTTTTCGCTGTCGAAACCGTTTTCGGAATTGACATAGGTAACGAACGGGTCGAAGACGAATCTCTTCGTTACGGGATCGTAGTTCGGCATATTCTTATCGAGTTTGGTGTTGACGTCTTCGACGTACACGATACCGGTGACCGTTCTGTCTACGTACACGATGGGGATATCGTAAGTCTGTTCGCCACCGATCTCGATCTCGTTCCTATTACCGAACTTGACCGTCAGGCATCCTACGCCGCCGCCGTAATTGATCGGCTTGCCCGCTTGAGAGCCCGTTCTCTTCTTATAAGAGATAGAAGCGATACCGCCGTTGCCGTCCGAAGTGATGGAAGTGAGCGTATACTTATTGATATTGACGTTGGTTCCGTCAAAGCTGAGTTGCTCGAAGAGATGTCCGACGATGACTTCGCTGCTACCGGTCAAGTAGTAGTTATCCGCGTCGGCGCCCTTAATAAAGACTTTACTGACGGAATCGCTGTATTCCACCTCGTTCTCGAATTGACGGATCACGCCGTAACGGTCGATATAGTAGACGTCTTTTCCGAGACCGTTGCCCCACTTATAACGCATATCGAGGATACGTACTCTGAACACGCCTTCAAAGGTGTTTTCGCCCTGTTTCCCATACGTCTTCGGCGTTACGAGGAGCTTGCAAGCGTCTTGCGCGCTGACCAAAGAGGTCGCGTCGGAAGACATCACGACTTCCTTCTTGTAGTAGATGAATTCGGAACCGTCGTTCTCGTAAACGCAGTCTCTTTCAGTGGGGACCTCGGTCACGTCTCTGTCGGTATAGAGAACGTAGGCTTTTCCGTTCTTCATGCGGACGTAATAACCGTTGTTCGCGGCATTCTCCGCGGTGGCGCCGTCCACTACGGTATATACCACCGATTCCGAACGACCGACGGTCAGAGGCACGTTGACGTTTTTACCGGCATAGAGGTTGCTCGTGTCTGTCGGATATCCGGTGCTTGCGTCGGAGATGAGGTAATTTTCCGCTCTGAGGTTATAGAGTACGGTATAACCGCCCGCGCAGTTGACCTTAACGCTCCTGAAGTAGGAGAAGTTGCTGTCCGCGAAGTTCTCGCTGTACATCGGAGAGGACGGGCTTGCGTACGGGTTGGAAGACATCGCGTTCTTCATGCTGTACGGATTCAACAGCATCTCGTACGTAGAAGCGGCTCCGCCGTTATAGGTCGTATAGACGATATCGTCCAAATCGACGAAGTTTTCGCCGTCGAAGCTGACCGAATAGTACTGCACGGAGCGATCCTCGACGATGGTGGTGACCTTCATCTTTTGTTCGTTGATACGGTTGCCGTTCTTATCCAAGTCGTAGATCACGGCCAGGACGACTTTTACGGTGGCGTTTTTATCGTACGTTCCGCCGGCGATACTCATCACCTGCTGTACGGCGTCGAACTCCCAATCGACGTAGACCGGACGGACGGTCATGCCGGTATCCGTCTCAATATTAACGTAGATCTTCTCGGGCAAGCCGTAGTCGGAATAATCATCCGTAGATCCGTAACGGACGTCAGGCAAACGGGACGTGGAGCCGTCGGCGTTATAGTACTCGTAATAAGTCTTGCCGAGCGTACCGTATCCGACGAAGCCGATAAACGGTTCTATCCGCAGATTATCCAGTTCGTACGCGCCGGACCCGGTCATACGGTAACGGAGCATGGTATTATTGTCAATATAATACTCTCCGCCGACGATGTTCATCGTTCCGGTATCTCCGATATCGTACCTGCCGAGGCTGATCAGTTGCGCCTTTGTGACGACCACTTTGACTTCGGTTGTCTGCTTGAGTTCGCCCTCGCCGATGGTCGCCGTGATATAGTAAGTGCCGCCACCGGGCGTGTATTCGATATTTTCGATGCCTTCCCACTTGATCTCGTCCGTCATTTCGATAAGCTGACTGCCGCTACCGTATTGCAACCAGTAGGTATAGCTGTCGAAGTCGATACGATCGTACATATTGCCGGTCGGCTCTATGATGACGCCGCCTGGATCCTTGACGAACACGTTAGTGATCTTCCTCGACCACAAGGTCGCGGTGATATCCACGCTGTAACGAACGTCGAAGTCAATGCCGTACGCGTCGGTCACAGTAGATCCGATCTTAAAGTAAATGGTGTACTTGCTTTCTTTAAAGCCGTTATCTCTGTACTTCTTATAGCTGATATTGGAAGAGTCGATCTCAATGGAAAGGACTTTGTTTTCCATAATGGTATCGCTCGTCCAATCCCAAACGCCGTCCACCTTCTTCGTCGCGACGGTCGTCGTAACGGTCGCGGAGGTATAGGTCGCCTTCATACGCTCTTCGTTGCTGTTCACGTCGTACGGGTCGAGGAATACGCTGTATCCGTCGGGCAGGCCGCTGACGATATCTCCGGTCTCGAATCTCTCCGGATAGATGTACAATTCAACCACGTCGTCGATATAGCCGAAGGTATCGTTACCGATCTTGGCGTACGCGCGCGGAATAGCGCCGGAAGCGGTCATGCCGTAAGAATCATAAGCGTCGATCTTCGTCCACTTGACGTCGAGAGTAACGACTTTGATCTCTCCGTCAACGATACACGTGATCTCCGCCTTGTTCGGCAATTTCTTATTGATATCGTCGAAAGCGGACCAGTTATAGACGTTTTCTGCGAAAGAAACATCCGTTCTGACGGTTCCGTCCTTACGATAGTATGCGATATTGTCGACGTTGCGGATCCAGTAGACGCTCTCGTTTCTCAAAATGACGTCGACCGTCTGGATACAGTTGGTCTTTCCGCCGAAGATAAGCGTCGTTTCGATATATTCTTTCTTATAGAAATCTTTGAAGTCCGCGGCGTTGAAGTACGCGTACAGTTCGCCTTGTCCGGCCGTCGAATAGGTCACGCTGACCTTGACTTCTTTGGTCAGGTCATACATATACGGATTAATACCGATGACGTGTTTGCCGTTCACTAAAGAACTGCCGACGTTGATGTTACTGCCGTCGTATTCTCCGGATACCGCCGATATAGCCGTAATGCCGTTGATACGGGATACGGTCGCATCGCGAATAATGGACTTATGGAGCAGCATAATATTGGCCTTGTTGTCCTGCATGATGGCCGCGTCTTGGTTGTACGCCACGGCGGCAAGGTCGATCTCGACCCAGAATTGCCATCTGTTGGTGACGGACGTATCGGTCTCATAACCCTTACTGCGGACGAGGACTCGGATGGAAGTCGCATCGGCGGGATCGCCGTTATACTTGATGCCGTCGTCGGTATAATCGCCGTTGCCGTTGGTATCGTTGACGTACTCCCAGATCACGTATTCTCTGCCGTCCGAACGGATCTCGGTCGCCAGTTCCCAAATGCCGCTGCTGTACGGTACGCCGAGCGTCGTATATCCGCCGTCGGAAGAATATCTGGTCTGGAGGAAGAGCGTCGCCTTCTTCTTATTGCCGTCGTCGATCGCCGAATAGACCTGCGCGAGGTATACGTTCAACGCGTCGTCAATGGTCGACTCGATATACGGATTGACGGTGATATTCTTAGCTTCGAGGACGCTGCCATACCACGTGTAATCGCTTACGGTCAGGTTCTCGGCGTTCGCTTCGCGACCGAGGTAGATGCCGAGGTATTTTCCGTTCTGAACTTCAATGCTGTTGACGTCCACAACGGGATCGGCGCCCGTTTCATTCGCGGAATAACGGATATGAACGTATTTCTCGTCGGCATACGCGGTATTTTCTCCGAAGATATTATCGGTGTTTCTGTACCACAAGAAGCTGTCCTTCGTCAGCGCCAAGACGGCCTCTTCGTAGCTTTCCGATCTCGGACGATTGCGTAAAACGGCGATACCGATATAATCGTTCGGTTCGGAAGAGAAGTTTTCTCCGTCCGCATTCGCAGAATAACGGACGAATACGTACGTCTTCGTGGCGCCGTTATCCAAAACGCCGTTCCTTCCGTCGTTATAGTAGATCCTGTACCCGTCGGTCGGATTCTGGTTATAGGCGATCTCCGTAATATCGATGGTGTTCAGGTGGATGGGCGCGTTATGAACGAGCTGTTGTCCGAACAGATAGTCGGACAGATATGCTTCGCTGTTCAAAACGTTACCGTTATAGTTCTTCCACTTGTTGATCTCTCTCAATAACCCTTCAAGATCGACCCAATGTACGACCGCATCGATAGACGTGCTCGACTCGTTAAAGAAGATCTTACGGGTATAACCGACGTTCTCGATATAGCCGAGGTCTTCTTTCACGACTTCGCTCTTATCGGCGACGGAAAGGAAGAAGGTCTCCGCCGAGGTCACGACTTTTTCGACCGGCGTACGATTGACGGTATATCTGCTTCTGGTATAGGTAGAGTACCAGGTCTTCCAAACGTTGGCCTTGGCTTCTCTCGTACTGATAAGGAGATTAGCGTTTCTTTCGGCCGCGTACAGGGACTGCAAACGGTTCGAAGATACGACCTGACCGGTATAAAGTCTGTCGTAACCGTCGGACAGGACCCCAACCGTGTTGCGTTCTACGTACGCGAGCATTTGTTCGGCGAGGATCATATCCAGATAGAGCATATCGGACGGGCTGTAGGCCTCGGACAGGATATCGCTGTACTGCGCGTACCAAGTCTCCCAAGCATTCGCCTTATTATTGTTATTGTTCCGTCTGAGCATCGAGCCGAGCTTGTTCTTCGTGTACTTATTGGAGCGCGAATAAAGCTCGTCAAAGGCGGCCGCTTCGACCTTATTCAACGTATAAGACAGGTTGTTGCGGGCCGATCTTTCGAGGAGCGTGGTCAGCATGATATCCATATCGGTCTTGGTATACCCTTGCGTTCCGACGTGAATGTCGATCGGGAATTCTTCGTAGTCCTTGTAAGACAGATACGGGACGGTGTAACTGATGCCTTTCGAGCCGGCGATATAAATGATACCGCTCACCTTGAAATGCTGTTGCGCGTCGCTCTTGGTCGCGTCTCCCGGATACAATTCGTCTTCGGAATAGGTATATATCGCGCGATAGGTTACTTCCGCGTCGCCCAATTTGATATTTTCTTTGTTGCCGGACTCGTATTCGATCGCAATATCGGCGTTAGCGGCCGGCAAAGCAAGTTCTGCGAGCAGAACTTCCAAAGTGTGCGCGCTCACGATAGCGCGGATACGTTCTTCGTTCGCCCGGATCACGTCTTCGGTCAATTCCAGATCGGGCGCGCCCAATTCGGTGCGGAGCGCCGTGCGAACGATGTTTCTCACGTTGCCTTGAGAAGTCTCGTAAGCGGTGATCATATCGCCGTCGGTGACGCTGCCGTCCGCGATGCCTTTGATGGCGGCGGACTGGATCAGAACGTATATCTTCAGACGTTGTACCTTACCGAGGTTATCCGTGATGCCGTAGTAAACGGTATATTCCTGCTCGGCGGTGTCGAGCGGATCGTATTCCGCCAAAGAGGCGCCTTCCGCATTACGAACTGCGTTGAAGCTACCCTTCAAAATTCTCCAGTTTCTGATCAGCAGACCGTTATGCGCGGCAATACGGACGTTGAGCGTAATAACGCTTTCGAGCGTCTGATACGGCGTCGTATTATTAAGCGGGTTGATGGTGACCATACCGATATAACCGCGCGACTTGAGGTCGACGCCCTTCAGGGTCGTCTTACCGTCGACAGGCACGATACCGCCGATGGTTCCGGCAATGTCTTTGGTCACTTCCATAACGGAGAAGTCCCAGACCTTGGAAAGCGCGAAATCAACGCTGGTATACTCGGTATTGGAACTGAGTTCGGCTTGTTCCGCTTCGCCCGTGGACGCATCGATGACTACGGCGCCCTTGCCGTCTCTTACCTCGGTCGTGCCGTACGCGCGATAAGTAAGTCCGATCGTC
Organism: uncultured Eubacteriales bacterium; assembly: GCA_902766325.1. Taxonomy (GTDB): domain Bacteria; phylum Bacillota; class Clostridia; order Christensenellales; family DTU072; genus CAG-1782. Next base: position 6,740 of record CACXDF010000274.1, read on the forward strand.
GACTTATCCACTTTGTTGTATCCGTCGTTTCCGTAAGAAACGGTCAACGTCTTAAACTCTTTGATCTTGTCGTTATCGAATCCGTAGAAATAGTTGGCGGTGCCGCTGAGTATCTTTTCCTGTTCTTTGACGACTTTCAAGAAGATCTCCGGCGAGACGCCCTTAAGCGAATGCGTATAGTCGTATAAGTACAGCCATCTCAGATAGTTGCCGCTGAAGTAACCGATATGCTCGGGGAATACGTCGTACTTGTTCACGCCGTCTTCCTTATACTTGTTCAGAGCGAAGCGCTCGACGCCGCGGGACGTGTTATTGGCAAGCGCGGTAAAGAACTCCGCATAAGAGCTCCTGATCGCGTCAAGATACGCCGCCGTGAATTCACCGGCTCCGGCCGAGGGTTCTATAGTTTCTTTGGTGCTGAGACCGGTGAGCGCATTGACCCTAAGCGTGTACCATTCGCTTCCGTTTTCGGTGTAGACCATTACGTTCTTGCGGATATCGTACCACGCCGTCACTCTTTGAGCGCTTTCATCGATAAAGTACCAATAGGTATTGTCGATGTCGTCTCTGGGCGTGTCGTCTTCGTGATAGAGCCACATCGTACCCGTCTCGATATCGAACCAGGGTTTATTAGCCGTATAACCTTCTTTATTCGTATCGAAGATAATGGTGGTATAGCCATCCACGTTATATTGTCCGGTGATCGTGTTACCGGAAGAAATAACGGTGAGATACTTTTCGTAAGCGCTGAAGCGGCTGCTTCTCAAAGCGTTGAGATAAGCCTCGTCGATCACACCGATACCTTCCGGCAAGTTGGATTCCGTGCCGTAAACGGGAGTCTCGTTGTTGAGATAATACCAGTTCTCTTCGTCGAACTCGCGATACCAGGCGCGTCCGTTCTCCGGATCGATCCAGACGGTATGCGTCGCGGATGCGTCGCGCACGACGAACAGATCGTCGTCTTCGACGGAGATATCGTTATCGGCGTCGCCGATCTCGTACGTGAGCTCCCAAATAAGATCGTTGAAGATATAGGTCGTCTTACGATATACCACGTTATCCGCCGTTCTGGTCTCGTGTTCGTACACGAACATCTCGGGCAGGCTGTCCAGTATCTCTTGCATATTATAGGCGTACACGTTGTAATAGTACGCGCTGCCGCTGTCGTTTACGGAGCAGGTCTCCATCATCATCGCCTGGCCGTAGTTACCGGAAGCGATCGTGTACAGATAGCCGTCGTACTCCGTGCTCGGGAACTGCGTCTTGTACTGATTCTTATATTGATACGGCACGTACTTATCGGCGCCTTTCACTCTGTAGAAGAGCGTGTTCTTGACCTCGGCGTCGAGCAGATCGTTTTCGGCGGCATAAGCAAGGAAGGATCCGGCGATGATATCCAGTTCGTTGACCTTCTTCAAAATCGGCACTTGATCGAGGTCGGAAGTTACTTCGACCGGATCGCAGGTGATCAGTATCTCGGCAAAAATGGTGTTGCCGACGTAACCGCGCAAATATACGCCGTCTTCTTTGGAGATGCCCTTCGGCGTCAACTTGATTGCCGACGTATCCCAAGAGATGTCGATACCGTCGGTGGCCGTGCTTCTGCCGTTGGTAAAGTATCCGAACACACGGGTGGGCAGAATGGGCGACGGCTCTCTGGAGAGGATATCTCTGGACGGATCGTCGTTGCTTCTTCCGGAGAAGGCGTCGTGTCCGTCGGACGCCCACGTTCCGCCGTAAACGGTAAAGTCGGTCCTGTCGTAGGGATCATGGAAACGGATCTCTGTCGGCGGATCGAATTCGTAGATCTCCCAGTTGTCGTCCATACTGGCGAAGACGTAATAAAGTCCGTCGGTCGATGCCACAGTCAGGACGTTTTCGATGCCGGTGGTCGAACCGATCTTCTTGGAGCCGCCCACCACGCGGAGATCGATGCCGGTGTTGACGAGCTCAAGCTCCTGATATACGTCGTCTTTGATAGACCGATTTTTAGTGCGGGTATAGAAGACGTAGTCGTACGAAGTCGTTACGTTATTGTCTTCGTTGATCGTCAACTGGTAATATTCGTAACGATTATTCAACTTAGTGGTCGAATCGACTTCGGACTGATCCCAATCGCGGTACAGGATATACTCGCCCGTGACGGTATCGCGAATGTACTTACTTTGCTTATCGTACTCTCCGATCGGCGTAAAGATGGTCTGCTTGATATATTCGGGTATCGCATCCTTGATCGTATTAACGCCGTCGCTGATCCAGTTGCCGATGGTCTTGATCTTGTTCCACCAGTTGCCGGTCAAACCGCCGTCGATATCCTTGATAACGTCATATACGTTACCGGAGTTATCCTTGATCTTGACCTGATAGTAGATATAATCGGCAGAATGCACCAGTTTTTGATTGGCTCTTTCTCCCCTGGCGGTCGTATAAGACGCAGAGCCGTTGACCTCGTACTTGTGTTCGTCGTACGTGAAATAGTTGTACTTATCGGAGCTGGGACTGTTATGTCCGTTTGCATTATCGAAACCGGTGACGGCGGTCTTGGCGCCTCTGTCACGAATAGCAAAGTCACTCTTGTTATAAGTATTGGGTTCTGTCGACTGAACGGGATCGCTCAACGTTACGTACTTGTCGCCGTAGGCGTCGAAAATGAACACTCTGTCGTAGAGGACCTTTTCGCCCATGTTGTTGAAATAGTAAACGTCGACCGTCGCATACGACTGATTATTGTTGGTTCCGATCCAGTCGTTCATGAACTCTTCGTAATTCGCGAACGTAGAGAATTCGTAATGGTAGCTGGAATCGGTATAAAGCGCTTCTTGACGCTTATCTCCGTTGGAATTGTAGTAGAATCCGTGGAAACCGCCTCCTGGGTCTTCGACGGGTTTACCCTTTTCGGTAACGTGCATCACGCGGATATCGACGCCCTTGATAGAGTAATTCGCCGAGGCGTCCGTCTTATAGGTATAGACCTTCGTCTTTTCACCCTGCGTCACGTTTTCCGTCATCTCGAAGTACAACAGATCGGTACCGTTATTTTCGTAAATACAACTCGAAGA
>CACXDF010000275.1 GCA_902766325.1 uncultured Eubacteriales bacterium
CATCAGAAAGAAAATACTGATTACCCTGTTTTTACTTTTGTTGTACAGAGTAGGTTGTTTCGTCCCGGTGCCCGGCCTGAACTTCGAGACGTTCTCGGCCAACCAGAGCTCGACGGCGAACGATTTATTTTCTATGATGAGCACCATTACGGGCGGATCGTTACAGTACGGTACCGTGTTTGCGCTCGGTATCTTACCGTTCATTAACGCATCCATTATAATGCAGTTGCTCACTCTGGTCTTTCCCAGACTGGAAAGACTGTCGAAAGAAGGGGAAGAAGGGCGTGAAAAGATCAACCAATATACCCGTATTTTCTCCGTTGTTTTAGGTATCATTCAGGGCATTGGCGTCGTTATCAGCTGGCGTTCCAGCATAACGGGCGTCTTTGTGGGTAAAGACAGCACGGTCGACCAAGTATTCACGATGATCTTCATCGTACTGATCCTGACCGGCGGCAGCTGTCTCGTCATGTGGCTCAGCGAAAGGATCACCGAGTACGGTATCGGAAACGGTTCTTCGCTCATCATCTTCGTCGGTATTATTTCTACCCTCGGCGATACGATCCTCAGCGCTATGACCAACGTGATCCCCAGCCAGGTACGTAACAACGACACGACCGGTATTTGGTTCTTGCTCGGATTCCTGGTGCTGATCGTTCTTTTGTTCGGATTGATCGTATTTATCGATTCCAGCGAAAGACGTATCCCCGTCGTTTACGCCAAGCGCGTAAGAGGCAATAAGATGTACGGCGGCCAAAATACGTTCATTCCCATCAAGGTCAACTCCGGCGGCGTCATGCCGATCATCTTCGCGTCGAGCCTTATTATGTTCCCGCAGATGATTATGCAATTTGCCGATCCCAACGTGGAAAGCGGATTTGTCAGATGGTGGTATCAATGGATGGGCGTAGGCAGCTATCTGTACGGACCCATTATGTTCGTTCTGATCATCTTCTTCGCGTTCTTTTATGCGCAGATCCAGTTCAACCCGGACGACGTGGCGCGTATGATCCAACAGAACGGTGGTTCCGTTCCCGGTTTCCGCCCCGGCAGAAACACGAGCGAACATCTCCGTAAGATCAATAACCGCATTACCCTGTTCGGAGCTATCTACCTCGGCTTCATCGCGTTGATCCCGATCTATATCCTCGGATATATCGACGGATTCAAGGCGCTCGGCCTCAGCAATTCTTTCACGGCTACCGGCTTGCTGATCGTTGTCAGCGTTGCCCTCGAACTCGATAAACAATTGCAGAGCCAGTTGATGATCAAGGCGAACAAAGGATTCTTGAAGTAAGCTTATGAAAATCATTTTATTGGGTGCGCCCGGGGCCGGAAAGGGCTCTCAGGCGGCGAAAATAGTATCCGACTTTGGCATCGCGCACGTCTCCACCGGGGACGCGCTGCGTGCTAATATCAAGGCTCAGACCGAACTCGGAAAGTTCGCTAAGTCGTTTATCGACAAAGGTCAACTTGTTCCCGACGACGTCGTGGTCAAGATCGTTGCCGATCGGATCTCACAACCGGATTGCGAGAAAGGCTTCCTTTTGGACGGTTTTCCGCGTACGGTCGCCCAAGCAGACGCTCTTGCGAAGTTGACGGACGTCGACTACGTCATCAATATCGACGTCGATTTCGACGCCATCGTCAACCGTATCAGCGGACGCAGAATGTGCGTTTGCGGCGAGACCTATCACGTATCCACTTATGATAAAGACGTATGCGCCAAGTGCGGTAAACCTCTTTATCAAAGAGACGACGATAACGAAGCGACCGTTCAAAAGCGTTTGAGCGTCTATCAAGAGCAAACCGCTCCGCTCATCGAGTATTATTCCGCTCGCGGAAAGCTCGTGACGGTGGACGGCAATAAAAGTATCGACGCCGTATACGCAGACGTGAAGGACGTGCTCAATGGTAACCGTTAAAAGTCCGGCGCAGATCGAAGCGATGCGGAGAGCGGGATCGATCCTGAGAGATACGCTCGATCTTCTTGTTGAAAGCGTGCAGGTCGGCATGAGTACGCACGACCTCGATATGATCGCTCGCGATTTTATCAAAAAACAGCACGCTGTACCTTCTTTTCTGAATTATGACGGATTTCCCGGAGCCGTTTGCACCTCCATCGACGAAGAAGTGGTGCACGGCATCCCCTCGAAGCACAGAGTCTTGCAAGACGGAATGCTCCTGAAGCTCGACTGCGGTGCCGGGATCGACGGCGTCCATTCGGACGCGGCCAGGACGGTATGCGTCGGACACGTCAGCGAAGAAAAGCGTCGTCTTGCCGAAGTGTGCAAGCAGAGCTTTTTCGAAGGCATGAAGGTGCTTAAAGACGGAACCCGCCTCGGGAACCTCGGATACGCCATTCAGTCTTACGTGGAAAAGAACGGTTTCAGCGTGGTACGCGCTCTTGTCGGACACGGCATCGGAACGAGAGTGCACGAAGATCCCAACGTTCCGAATTACGGGATCGAAGGGAGAGGCGCGCGCCTTTTCAAAAATATGACCATTGCGGTCGAACCGATGATCAATATCGGTACGTACGAAGTGGAGTGCCTGGACGACGGTTGGACTATCGTTACCGCCGACGGAAAGCCTTCTGCCCATTACGAAAATACCGTCGTCATCACCGAAAGCGGAGTCGAAATACTGACTCTATAGGAGGAACGATGGAGAGACCTATTACGGTCGGCTCGATTGTGTATAGCCGCGCCGGAAGAGACGAAGGAAGATATTTTATGGTAACGGCTATACTTGACGACAGCTACGTCTCTATCGTAGACGGCAGCGTACGGAAGTTGGCTAAGCCGAAAAAAAAGAAGATAAAGCACCTTAAGAATACCGGAGAGGTGCTCGATAACATCGCCGGAAAGATACTCACTTCGGCAAAAATATACGATGCTGAAATATTCAGCGCGTTGAGAAAATACAATTCTTAAATCGGAGGCAACTGTGTCTAAGGAAGACGTAATCGAAGTAGAAGGCGTTGTTACCGAAGTATTGCCGGGAACGACGTTCAAGGTAAAACTCAACAACGGCGGACACGTCATCACCGCCTATCTTTGCGGCAAGATGCGTCAGCGCACCATCAAAGTGTGCGTGGGCGACTCGGTCAAGGTCGAGATGAGCCCGTATGACCTGAACAGAGGAAGAATTACTTACAGAAACAGAATTTAGGACTATTTGGAGGTTTATTATGAAAGTCAGACCGTCGGTTAAACCCATGTGTGACAAATGCAAAATCATCAAGCGTAACGGAAAAGTCATGGTTATTTGCTCAAAATATCCCAAACATAAGCAAAAACAGGGCTGAAATCGTTTGCAAATTGCTCATTGGTTGTGCTATAATATCACAGCTTTTGGGAAAGTATATCAAAAATACCGTAAAAGCAAAGAAAGCGCCCACTTGTTAAAAGAGGCGATTTCTTGCTTTCATTCGGGTTACCGAGCGGTATAGAACGCAGAAGTTCAATATGAAGGCGGCTGAACCGCGCTTACCACCACCAAAAAAGGGCGGTTTCCTTCATGAGTTAATATATAAAACCTAAACAAACAAAGAAATTTTTTTGGAGGAAAAAAGTAGATGGCTCGTATAGCAGGTGTAGATTTACCCCGTGAAAAAAGAGTGGAAATCGGATTGACCTATATTTACGGTATCGGTCGGATCACTTCTAACAAGATCCTTGCCGAAACCGAGATCAACCCCGACATCAGAGTAAAAGACCTTACCGAAGACCAGATCGCCAAGATCCGTGACTATATCGAAGAACATGTTGTCGTGGAAGGCGACCTCAGAAGAGACGTTGCTCTGAATATTAAGAGATTAAAGGATATCGGATGCTACAGAGGCGTCCGTCACAGAAAGAATTTGCCCGTAAGAGGACAAAGCACGAAACAAAATGCCCGTACCCGCAAGGGACCGAAGAAGACTGTCGGTCGCGGCAAGAAAAAGGCATAAGGAGGTAACGTATGGCTACTGTTAAAAAGTCTTCGATAAAGAAAAGAAAAGATCTGAAGCGTATTGAAAAGGGACAGGTCCACGTACATACCACCCATAACAATACTATCGTTACCGTTACCGATCTTCAAGGCAATGCCATCAGTTGGGCTTCGGCCGGCGTGCTCGGATACAAGGGATCCCGTAAGGAGACCGCTTTCGCCGCTACGCAAGCGACCGAAAAAGCCGTCAACGACGCAAAAATGCATGGCGTAAGAAAAGTGGAAGTCTATGTCAAGGGCACCGGCCAAGGCAGAGAGCCCAGCATCCGTGCGATCCAGGCGTGCGACGTCGATATCACCATGATCAAAGACGTTTCTCCCATCCCGCATAACGGTTGCCGCCCGCCCAAGCGCAGAAGACTGTAATCACAGGAGGTAACAAACAATGGCTAAATATACAGGACCCGTTTGCCGTCTTTGCAGACGTGAAGGTTGCAAACTTTTTCTTAAAGGTGACAGGTGCTTCTCCGAAAAGTGCGGATTGAACAAGCACCCCAACGCTCCGGGTATGCACGGCGCCGGCAGAAAGAAGCCCTCTCCGTACAGCATCCAGCTCCGTGAAAAGCAAAAGGCCAAGAGAATTTACGGCTTGACCGAAAAGCAATTCCACAAGTATTACACCATGGCCGAAAAAATGCGCGGCAACACCGGTGAAAACATGCTTATCCTGATCGAAAGAAGACTCGATAACGTGATTTACAGAATGGGTGTCGGCGTTTCTCGCGCTCAGGCTCGCCAGATCGTCAACCACGGTCACGTGACCGTCAACGGCAAGCGCGTTAACATCCCCAGCTATCTGATCAAGGCCGACGACGTCGTCGCCATCAAAGAAAGCAAGCAATCCAACACCCTCTTCACCGAACTGAAAGAGAGCAAGTTGGGCAAGGGCGTCGCTTGGCTCGAATTCGACAACGCGCAACTTTCCGGTAAGATCGTTCGCTTGCCCGTACGCGACGATATCGACATGGCTATCGCCGAACACATGATTGTCGAGTTGTACTCGAAATAATCGGTGAACTAACAACTATATCAATGACAGGAGGATTTTAGTCACGATGATGGAAATCGGAAAACCTAAATTGACGGAAATCGCGGGTGCCGACGAATCTCAAGCGAGTTTTGTAGTAGAACCGCTCGAACGCGGATACGGCACCACTATCGGAAACGCCCTTCGCAGAATTCTGTGCACGGCTCTTCCGGGCGCGGCAATCATCGGCGTTGAAATCGAAGGCGTTCGTCATGAGTTCAGCACCATCCCCGGCGTCAAAGAAGACGTGGCGGAGATTATTCTGAATCTGAAAGAGATCGCCGTGAAAGTCTTCTCGGAAGATACTTTTACGCAACAGAAACTCAGATTGCATAAAGAAGAAGGCGGCGTTGTCACCGCAAAAGATATCGAGCTGACCAGCGAGATCGAGATCATGAATCCGGATGCGTACATCTGCACCTTGGAAGAAGGATATACCCTCGACATGAAGCTTAATATCGGAGTGGGAAGAGGTTACGTTCCCTGCTCGGCCAATAAGCCCGCTCAGCAACAACCTCTCGGATACATCGCCATCGACTCGCTGTTCTCGCCTGTTTTGGCCGTCAGCTATGCTGTCGAAGTGACCCGTGTCGAACAGTCCATCGACTATGACAAGCTCACCATCAACGTCAAGACCAATGCAACCAGCTCTCCCAGAAAGGTCATCAGCCTCGCCGCGAAGATCATGAGCGATCACATGAAGCTCTTTATCGATCTCGTTGACGATATGGAGAACATGAATATTTTGGTCAGCAAAGACAACGATGAACAAAAGAAGACCCTCTATATGAGTATCGAAGAACTGGACCTCAGCGTTCGTCCGCTCAACTGCCTCAAGCGCGCCGGTATCTTTACCGTAGAAGACTTGATCAGAAAGACGGAAGACGAAATGTTGAAAGTCCGGAACTTGGGACGCAAATCGCTTGACGAGGTTATCGAAAAACTCAATAAACTCGGCCTGTCGTTGAGCAACAAAGACGAGTAAGGAGAAAGAAAATGGCACAAAATCGTAAATTGGGAAAGAGATCGGATCAAAGACTCGCCCTTATCTATAATCAGGCTGCGGAACTCCTCTGGTACGGCAAGATCCAAACGACTGTCGACAGAGCGAAGGAAGTAAGAAAGATCGCCGAAAAGATGATCACCCTCGCTATCAACACCTATCAAGACACGGTAAAGGTAACGAAGCAAAAAATCAATCAGAAGAACGAAAAGGTAGACGTCGAGTTCACCAACGACGGGCCGAAGAAGCTCGCCGCCAGAAGAACGATGATGGCGTACCTTCCCGACCTTCAGGAACAAAAAGCGGCGAAGGAAAGCAAAGAATCTTTCCGTAACAGAACGGCTGATATCAATCATCCGCTCATCGAAAAGCTCTTCGGCGAATATGCTCCGAAGTATGCCAAGCGCGCGGAAGAACTTCACACCGCCGGCGGCTATACCAGCATCGTTCGCACCACCGAGAGACACGGCGACAACGCTCAACTTTGCATTCTGAAGTTGGTTGACTAATTTAATCACAATTCGATAAGGGATACCCGTAGCGAAAAGCTGCGGGTATTTTTTATTGTTTTATAGAACATACCGTTGAGAGTTAAACGGAAAACCCTTGTAAAAAAATTACATATGGACAATGGCGTCCGTTTTTGATATAATTTTTATGACGGATGCAAGAAGCCATCGGAAGACGGTTTATTTCAGAACGGAATTTTTTAATAAGGATGGAGAGAAATATGAGTTCTAACGAAGCGCAAGGAAGCGGAAAAACACTCAAACTGAATTATAAAAGAACTTTTATTATTGGTTTTGCGTTTTTCGGAATTTTGTTGATGTGGCAGGTTTACGACAACTATGCCTCGTCGTTCCTTTCGGAACTTTTTATGGGGGCGATGCATAAAAGCAACCCCGAGGACGTCCAGTATCTGGTCGGTATGATGATGGCGCTCGATAACCTGGCCGCGCTTATCATGATGCCGATATTCGGGAACCTCAGCGATAAGACGGAAACGAAGATCGGTAAAAGAATGCCGTTTATTTTGATCGGGACCTTCGCGTGCGCGGTCGTATTCCCGTTTATGCCGGTCGCGTTTCATTATCATAACCTCGCGGCCTTGATCGTACTGATGGCCATCACGGTGTTCTTTGCCATGATGTACCGCAACCCGGCCGTCGCGCTGATGCCTGACCTGACGCCTAAGCCGCTCAGAAGTAAGGCCAACGGTATCATCAATATCATGGGTTATATCGGCGGCGCCGTGCCTACTTTGCTCGGTATGTTTTTGGTGCTGTCCAAGTATTTGGGCGAAAAAGACGCCGGTTCTTGGCAGGATCATAATATCTGGGTCATCGAGATCCCGTTCTTGCTCGCGTCGGTACTTATGGTCGTTTCCGTGTTGATCCTGTTCTTCCTCATTAAGGAAAACAAGATCAAAGAAGAAATAAAAGACGACCTGATCGCCGGTGAAAAAGAGGCGGAGATCGCGGACTCGGTCGAAGAGGACGCTCCGATGACCAAGGCCAACAAGACCATGCTGATCTTGATTTTGGTAGCGGAATTCTTCTGGTTTATGGCGGATAACGGTATCGGTACCTTTATGACCAATTACACAAGATACCACTTGCAAGCCTCCACGGCGTCGCTTTCTCTTAACACCATTATCAGCGGTCTGATGAGCGTGGGCGGCTTTGTGGTCGGCGGTATCATCGCTTCCAAGATCGGACGTAAATGGACTCTTACTTCAGGTTTGCTACTTACTCTTGCGGCTTACGCAGTATGGTTTATTTTAGGTCTTGTTATCAAACCCAACGGCGATTTCCCGCTGTATATCTACGCGATTTTTGCGGTAAAGGGCTTCGGTATGAGCCTTGTTCACGTCAACTCTTTCCCGATGGTCGTAGAACTATGTAACGCCAAAAAGATCGGAAAGTTCACAGGGCTGTATTATGCCGCCTCTATGTTGGCGCAGACGATCACGCCGACTCTCATCGGTCTGCTCCTACTTACCGATGGGTTCGGATTCGACTTGCTGCCCCTTTACGCGTTGGTATGTATCGCGATCTCGACGGGTATATTCTTCTTTGTTAAGAGCGTCAAACTGAGCAAGACCAAAATAAAGGTAGGACTCGAAGC
>CACXDF010000276.1 GCA_902766325.1 uncultured Eubacteriales bacterium
TATTGACTGGCAGACGGTTCGAACATAGTGCAATAGTCGCCGATACCGCTTTCGAAAGCCGACGTGATCATGTCGAAAGAAACGTCGTAGTTAATGGACAGGTCTTTTCCGTCCGTCAGTCCGTTTTTGTTGACGGCGTATTCAAGGCACATAGCCGGCATACCGCCTTTACGTCCGCCGATGATCTCTTTTCCGCGTAGATTCGACCATTTGAAGTCCGGTTCGGCGTTCCTGCCGATCAAAAAGGATCCGTCGCGTTGTGTCAGTTGTCCGACGATCACTGCGCCGTTGCTGCTGCCTTGCGTTTTAACGTAGACCGCCGTTTCCGGGCCGAGCAGGGCGACGTCCGCGCCGCCGCTTATCAGCGCGGTCATACTGTTATCCGAGCCGCCGCCGTTCGTGAATTCGATCGTAAGGCCGTAGTCGGAAAAATATCCGAGATAATTCGCGACGTAAAGGGGCGCGTAAAACACCGAGTGCGTCGTTTCGTTCAGTCTGATGGTTCCTTCGTCCGATTTCTTTTGGCATCCGATCAGGCCGAAGCAACCGAAAATGCAAAAAGCGAGCGTCAGGAACAATGCGATTGTTTTTTTCAATGTAACCTCCTATTACTACAATTTATGTCAAGAAAGGGCGTCGGTGTTAAGAAAGACTTAATTATTTTGGACTATAAATTCAAATGGCGATAATTAACAGTTGAAATGTTTGCATAACTATGTTATAATGCTTTAAAGTTGAAAAACTATAATAAGGATATTATGATAAAAAGTAAAAATATATTTTTAATATATTTGTTCGCGATCGTTATCTTTTCCGCCTTTTTTGTCGGCGCTATCGTGCGCGGCGGATCGGCGAGCGCGGACGAAGTCGTCTCGGTGGAATCCGTGAAGGCTACTTATTTATCGGGATTCAACGACAACGGGCAACCTGTTTTCGTTTATGACGCCGACTACTATACCTATTTCGACGGCGCGTCCAATCCTTACGCCGGAGACGTCTTCGTTACTTTTCGTTTGGATCCGAGCGTCCGTTACTACAAAGTCAGTTGCGTCAAAGAAGGAGACGAGATCCCGGACGGCATTCGATTGGAAGAAGCGCCCTCGGACGGACTTGTTAATTTCGGCGTAACGGGATCGGGCGTTTATAACGTTACGTGCGCGGCTTTCTCCGAAACGCAAGACGAGATCGGATCGAAAAGCATTGTTGTCAAAAGCGACGTTCTTGCGCCTACTCTTCCTACATCCAATTCGATGACGCAGTGGCAGGCCGTCGGCACCAATTTCGACGTGGTCCTGGACTGGACGGATGTCGGCGATAACCTATCCGGGATCAAAGAGGTCGTCTATCGCGTCTATTATGACGACGGAACGTTGTCTTCCGTTCGGAAAATAACGGGCGCGCCCTCCGATCGGACCTATATTGTGATCAATAAACCGGGCAGAGTGGCCGTGACCGTCTACGACGCCGCCGGCAATTCGGCTTCAAAAGACTATTATTTCGGTATGTACGACACCGTTAAACCGATGGCGCCGTCTTTTTCTATCGATCCGTCTGTCACGAGCGGTCGTTACGCGAATAGTTATACGATCACTTTGACTTATCACGAGGATGGACAGAGCGGTCTTGCGGAACGTCAGCATTATTTGATGAACGGCGTTTCTTACGAGTATGAAAAAGGAGTCGGGATTATCCTGGACAAACAAAAAAATTATTCTTTTTCTTTTTATGCCATGGATAAAACGGGCAACAGATCGGAGTACGTCGATTACGAACTGGCAAGTTCCGCTTTCGACGTAACGTCTCCTTATCTCGATACGGCGACGTTTTTGACGGAAGTCGACTTGATGCGGGACGACGGCGTGTGTTATCTTACGTTTTCGGCCTCCGATTATAAAGAAAGCGGAATCGTTTCGGTCGTAATGCGGGACGCGGAAAGAGACTTTACCGTAACGGAAGATAAAGGCAACTATCTTTGTGCGATCCGATTCGATTGCTTCGACGGTTCGTATCTCAGAAAGATCGTCCTGACGGACGGAGTAGGTAACGGAACGGAGCATTCTTTCGTCGTAGATTACTTCTCCGATGCGGAGATCAACGCTTATTGCAAAGAATTGCATCAACTGTATCTTTCGACCGATTATACGAAATGCACGGAAAAAACGCGAGATAACATTCGCGAAGCGTTTTCGTCGATGAATATTCTTTTGAACACGTCGGGTAACTCCCGCGCGGATATCGTTAAACAATATAACGCTGTCAAAAACCTGTTTTTGCCCGTGTCCGAAAGAAAAACGGTGATCGAGTCCGCGCCCAAATATGCTTCGGCAAACGTAGACTTTTCGGTAAGTCAAGCCGATTTCGGCGACGATACGTTCGGGAACAGTCTGGAACTTATCGTTGCTTCGGCGCAAGGAAGCGAAGACGATTTCGTCGGGGAATCCGGCTTCTCGTTCGGTTTTTCCGATCACTTCACGTTGACGCTCAAGTGGAACGGAGAAGACCTTTCGAGCCCGCTTACAAACGGTGTGACGGTCACGACCGGACTCCCTTCGGGTTATTTGGACAGGAACGTAAAACTATTCGATGAAAAAACGGGTAAGGAGATCGAAACGACCGTTATCGATAACAGGATTCGGTTTGTTATAAAAGACACGACTTCTTGCGTGCTTGTCATAAGCGGCGGTAAAGCGCCCACGATGTACCAAGGGGACGGCGGAAAGACGATTAACGTCTTCGGCA
>CACXDF010000277.1 GCA_902766325.1 uncultured Eubacteriales bacterium
CGTGAAGGACTTCACCGATAACTATCTTTGCCGCTACTATCTCCGCATGACGGTTGCCGACCAAGCCGGCGTTATGGCTAAGATCACCTCCGCTTTCGGGAAATACAATATCAGCATCGCTTCCATGCAGCAAGTGCCCTCTTCCGGCAAAGACGCGACCCTGATCTTCCTGCTCCATCAAACCTACGAAAAGGACCTGCAACGCGCCCTGAACGCCCTGAACGCTCTCGATTGCGTAGACGAGATCAACTCCGTCATTCGCGTGGAAGAATAAGATCGATCGCACGGTATTAATGATCAAAGCGCACTACGAAATCGTAGCGCGCTTTATATTTATTCAAAAACAGGACTTGCCGTCGAAAATAACTTTCCGGAACCGATCGGGCTTTACATAGACTCGATAAGTATCTTATCCGCGACGAGCGCGATCAATTCTCCGTTGGTCGGTTTCTCGCCTTTGTTATAGATCTTGATACCGAAAATGGCGTTGATGTTTTCTATCTTTCCTCGATTCCAGGCGACTTCGATCGCATGACGGATAGCGCGTTCGACTTTGCTCGACGAAGTATCGTGCATCCGTGCGATAGCGGGATACAATTGTTTTGTGATGCTGTTTATCATTTCGGGTTGAGCGATCGCAAGTTTGACCGCATCGCGCAAAAAAATATATCCTTTTATATGAGGCGGGATGCCTGCGCGAATAAAAATATTACTGAGCCGCTCGTCTATATTCTTATTGGAATTCAACTTGGCCGTAACCGTCTGTTGCATAAAAGTCTTTAAAAGACGCGACCTGAGTTCGGATAAAGACTAAGGTTTGTACAATGTGAAATCGCTCGGATAATCGCGGCTGAATCCGTCTTCCGCCGCGGCGAGCGTTCCGGTCAAGACGACTCTTGCGCCCTTCTCCCGAAAACCGCAAATGATCTCGCGAACGCCCGGGAAGGACTCGTCGATCACAAGCGCATGAACGTCTTCGTGATTCAGCGGCACGTCTTTGGACGTTTGACAAGGAATTAGTTCGATTTCGCTGTCGTCGCGGAAGAATCCGATCGCATTTGACAATAAAGAACCATTTGTCTCGCAAAAGACAATCTTATAAATTTTCATTTTTAACCTCTGCTATCTCTCTATTTTTAAATTTTCCGATTCGGTGCAATGATAATAACATATTGAAATCCATTTGTAAATATATTTTGAACAAAATTATTCGGTAATTTTGTACAAAATTGTTGCATCTTGTCGAAAGTATATTTTTTACACTCTTTTAAGACACGAAAAAGCAAATTACAGTCCTTAATCGGCATAAAAGAGCAAGGGGATTTATAAATTTTTTTATGTTCAATGGCGACGCAAGACGATTTTCGATACCTTTTCACAATCAAAAAGCGCTCCGCAAAACAGCGAAGCGCTTTTGTTGCTTTTCAAATAAACTCGTTATCAGTCGGAGCGCAGAGCGTCGACGACGTTTTTGTGCGCGGCGATAAGCGACGGGACCAAGCCGGAGAAGACGGCAAGGACGACACTGAGCGCAAATAACGAGGCCGTAGCGATCGGATTGACGACCGCAAGTCCGGCAATGCCCGATATGTTCTTAATAATAGCGCTGAGCGCGGGCGCAAAACCGTACGTAAGTCCTATACCGAGCAAGCCGCTCAATCCGCCTATTATAACGGTTTCCGCAATGAAAACCAACAGTATATCCGTCTTCTTGGCGCCGATACTGCGCAGGATACCGATCTCTCTCGTTCTTTCCGTAACCGAGTTACTGGTGATGATGGCAATCATAATGGAAGAAACGAGAAGCGATATGGCCGCGACCGCGATAAGCGCAAGCGTCGCCAGGTTGGTGATCGTCGCCAGGTTATAAATAAACATTTCCGTCACGTCAAAATATTTGACCTTGCCGCCGTGTTCGTTATTCCATTTGTCAAGATACGCCGTGATTTTTTCTTTTCCGTCGTAGCTACGCGCGTATATATTGATATAAACGGGCGTGCTGTCCGCTCCGACGAACTTATTGAAAGCGGCAAGATCTTTACCGCTATACAAAAGCGGGATGATGGCAAAGAGATCTTTTCCGTTAACGGTCACGTCTTGATCCATCGTTTTAGAGAAGACGTTTTTGTTTTTGCCTTCCGCAACAAGTCTTTTCTGAGACAACGCGATATCGCTTTTGGCCGCTTCTTGCATAACGTACTCGGCAAGTTCGGGCGTATAGCAGAAGTTGCATTGTACGGCGCCCATCGGAGCATCCGGCTTGACGCGAAGGATGCCGACCACCTTTAATTCCATTCCTTTATTCAAATACAGGTCTTCAAGAGCCTCGTCGCTCGGGAGAGAATAACCCGTATCTCTACCCTCGCCGACCGTATCGTTAACGAAGTAATCGTTGTTGGGGATCAATTTGAAGGTATATCCGATAATATCGTCAAAATCGATCGTTTCGTATTCGTCACCCTCCGGGCCCTCCCATTCGGTATCGAAGGCGAATTGAGAAAAGCCGTAGTCGTTAAGAGACTTATAAGAAACTTCGTTATCTTCGTTAACGACCAAAACAATCTCTTCTTTCGAAGCGGGGTACTTGCCGTGTATGACGTCGTAATACTTTTTCATATACTCGCTACCTACAAGCTGATTGAATCCATCCGTCTCCAAAGAAGAATTACCGAGGACGTTTCCGGCCATCGACGATAAAGAGGTGACCTTCGGCTTATTCGGAGATACGTCGATATACTTTCCGTTATCCGTTCTTTTTGCGATCAAATTCATTCTCGTACCGTAATACTTATGAACGGCAAGATAAGAATCGGAAGGCATTTTATCCAAATACTCGATAAAGTCGGAAGAAATATCGTTAAACTTAATACTCGACGTCATCGTCGCAAGCATATCGCTTATGGCCGATTTCGTGCTGGCGTTTTCCACAAGATGCGCCCTACCGTCTTCCGGGAACCCGCCCGACACGCCGGTACCGGTACTGAACGTCTTAAAAAGATCGGTCATGATATCGTAGTTCATGCTGTATTCGTACACACCGATCGGAACGGAAGCAAGCATGGACGTTTTCATATTGTCCATCCATACGTTGATACCGTTGCTCAACGCGAGCACCAGTCCCATACCGATAATACCGATACTGCTTGCAAAAGAAGTCAAAGCCGTATGACGGATCTTGGAGATAAGGTTACGCCAACTGAGTCCCATAGCGGTGCCCCACTTCATTTGCGTAAACTTAAACGGAGGAAGTGTCTTTTCGTCCTTCTTCTTACGACGCAGACTGGGCAACTTACGACGTTTTTTACCCGCGGGAAGCGGTTTATCTTCATACGGGTGTTCGGGTACGTACGGATTGCTGTCGCCGATGATCGCGCCGTCTTTAATATTGATGATACGCGTGCTGTACTTATAAGCCAATTCGTCGTTATGCGTAACCATAATGACCAATCTGTCTTTGGAGACCTCTTTCAGGACTTCCATGACCTGCTCGCCCAGTTCACTGTCGAGGGCGCCCGTCGGTTCGTCCGCAAGAATAATACGCGGATTGTTAACAAGAGCTCGGGCGATGGATACGCGCTGCATCTGTCCGCCGGAGAGTTGATGCGGTTTCTTGTGTATATGTCCGTCCATGTCCACTTTTTTCAAAGCGGCGATTGCTCTGTCCGTACATTCCGAACGGCTGAGACCGCTCAAGTTGAGCGCCAATTCGACGTTTTTTAAAACGGACAAGTGCGGGATCAGATTGTATGATTGAAAAACAAAACCGATCTCGGAGTTACGATATGCGTCCCAATATTGATCGGTAAAGTCTCTCGTCGAAATCCC
>CACXDF010000278.1 GCA_902766325.1 uncultured Eubacteriales bacterium
AGTAGCGAATCGGGTGCTTTCGGGTACCGAAAAAAGCTGCTTTGTCATGCTTATGGAAATTTTTTTTCATTTCCCTATTGCCAAATGAAAAAAATCATGTTATAATTAACGCAAGTGTAAAAACATTTGCGTTTTTTATTTTAATGGAGGAAAAAATGAGTAAGCCGAAAATTGCATTATTGATCGACCTGGGTAGCCTCAAGGTTTCTTGCGAAGGATATCAGAAGCTCGCCGCGGAAATCGAAAAGGACTATGAAATCGCTTTCGTTAAGTTCTACAGCTACGTAGCAAAGCGTAATCGCGACTTCAACGAATATATTGCCGCTAAGGGATATGACGCCGTTACTCCCGTTGCCAGCAAGAAGAGAAACAAATTGGACAGCCGTCAGATCATCGACGGAACCAAGATCGCCAACGGTTCTTCTATCGACGCCGTAGCTATTGCTTTCGGCGAGGGCGACATTCTGCCGATCGTTACCGAATTGAAACAGAGCGGAAAAGACGTTCTTGAGATCGCCGTGGAAAAAGGCACCTATAACACCGCTTTCAACGGGTTCATCCCCGTAGACGTCTCTTATCTGAGAGAAGGATATGCCGCACCGACCACCAAGAGAGAACCCAAAGCTCCGAAGAAGGTCCGCGAGCAACCGAAGACCCAGTATGCCGAAGAAGTCCGTAAGGTCCTCAGCAACGAGTCCATTCTGGCCAGATACAGAAAGTAATCGAAAACAATATAAAAAAGTTACAGCGCAACGAGATCCGTTGCGCTGTTTTTTTATGGGAACAAGAATTCAGGAAAGAGCGTTTTTTCTGCGAGCGCGCCGCACTCTGTTGATATGACGCTCGAAAGCGCCGCTTTCCAACAGATCGGTCAGCAGGTACTGTTCGTAGGTCGGTACCGTGCAAGAATAAAAACCGAGTTTGTCTTCAAAGACTCCGACAAGCGATTTCGGCAAGACCATATAACCTATTCTTAAAGAGGGAGAAATGGTTTGGGAAAACGTATTGAGATAAATGACTCTTTCGCCGTCGGATAAGGAATAAAGCGTATCTTCCGCTTTGGGAGAAAGCGAAAACTCCGACTCGAAGTCGTCTTCGATCAGATATCTGTTACCGGAAAAAGCCCATCGAACGTATTCGTGTCGTTTGGACGCGGAAGCGGTGACGCCGGTAGGATAACTGCGGTAGGGACTGACGTGCAGGACGGACGCCGTCGTCTGCGCCAAGAAAAAACTGTCGATACCGTCGTTTGTTAAAGGCAACGGCTCGTATCGTACGTTTTCCGCGCGGTAGACCTGTTCTATCTTTTTATATGAGGGCGACTCGATGCCGTATACCCGTTCTCGGCCGAGCAGTTCTACGATCAATCCGTACAGGTATTCCGCTCCGGAACCGATGACGATCTGACTCGGATCGACAACGATATCCCTGTTTCGATGTAGGTAAGAAGCAAGAGCTTTTCTCAGTTCTTCGAAGCCGGCGTTGGGCGCCTTTTCCAAAAGCGCCTCTCCGTAGTCGGATAGGACCCGTCGCATACTGCGCGCAAGCACCGAAAAAGGGAACGACGTCGTCGCATGCGCGATCGGATGCGGATGAAAAAGCGAGTAGGCGCGCGAAGAGGCGAAACCGTCGGACGGACGGAAAGAGACGAAATAGCCGCTTCGTTCTTTCGATTCGACGTACCCTTCTTCGATCAACAGATCGTAGGCGTGTTCGACCGTGATGATACTGACTCCCGTTTCTTCGCACAAGAGCCTTTTTGACGGTAACTTTTTGTTGTACGCATACGATCCCGCAACGATCTCTTTTTTGATTTGATCGTAGATCTGTAGATAAGCGGGGCCTTTGTTCGGTTCGATTTTATAGTTCATCTGGTTATATAATTTTGTTCCTTTTTGGTTATTACAATATGTTCAAATACAGTATATAATGAAGCCATCAAATTTGCAAGCATAAACGCAAAATGGAGTAAAACGGACTATGGAAAACGCAATCGAAGAAAAAAACAGAACGCACGAAGAAAAGAAAAAAAGAAGAAAGCCTACCATATGGATATGCATAACGGCTCTCTTTATGGGGATGAACATTGCTTTCAGTTCGTTCGGGATCCCCGTGCCGGGAGGACACCTGTATCTTTGCGACCTGGTTATTTGTTTGGCGGCCATCCTGCTCGATCCGTTCGCCGCGTTCTTGGTCGGCGGCGTGGGTTCCTTTTTGGGCGACTTGATTTTTTATCCTGCCCCGATGTTCGTCTCTTTGGTCACGCACGGGCTGCAAGCGGTCGTCATATCCGTCTTTTCTCATTACGTATTAAAAAGGCGCCCCGTCATTTCCGCCGTTTTAGGTTGCGTCGTCGGCGGGATCATCATGGTGGTAGGATATACGATCGGAAAGGCCTATATATACAGCACCCCGGAGTATGCTATCATCAAGTTGCCGTACGAGATCGCGCAAGCTGCCGTCGGTATAATCTTCGGACCGTTGCTGTGCTTTAAGTGCGGCATAAAAAAAGTTTTTATCGCGCTGACAAAAAAATAAGTCGTTATATTTATTCTCCTGCGATCATACTTTTTAACGGAATAGGCGATAATTATTAAAAAACAGAGCCGATCCGTTAATAAAGGTTCGTACGATGGGTCCCCGAAACAGATTTCTTTGCTCCGAAAACAGAAATCTTTTCGGGGATCGGTCGTTTCGGGAGAGGTCGGACCGACGTCCGTCTTGTTGACAGGTTGTTGCTTTTATAATATAATTATAAGTATACACGTTGGACGTTTTTTTTAAGAGAGGATCGCTCGACGACTCTCGAGTTTGCCTTGTGAACGCAAAAAAACGTCTATTCGATCATCAAAAGATAGCATATATAGGCAGAAAAAGGAGATAACAATTCATGTTGCGTATAGCTATTTGTCAAAAGGAGTCGACGGCGCCGTATAAAGATTTCGTTGCCCGTTACGTCTCCGAAAAAGGAATGGATTGTACAGTCGCGTCGTTTGAAACGTGCGCGACCTTTTTAAAAAAATACAAGGATTTCGACGCCGTATTTATGAACGCCGAATTGGACGGAGACGGCGTACGCGCGGCGGAAACTCTGCGCGAAAAATCGGATATGCCCATCGTATTTATTGTGGGAACGGATCTTTTTTCCGTCAAAGGGAATAAAGCGGACGTAATGGATTTTTTGACAAAACCCGTTTCTTATTATTCTTTTTCCACGATGCTGGATCGGCTGCAAACGAGGATGGTAAAGACGGACGCGCCCGCGGTGGCGGTCATGACCAAGCAAGGCGCGCGCAAGATGTCTGCGGACGAGATCTCTTATATCGAAAGTAAAGGTTTGAACTGTATTTATCATTTGACGGACGGTACCGTGCTGAAAACGTACGGTACGCTCAATGACGCCGCGAAAAAATTGACCGAAGAACGGTTTTTTCGCTTGGGCGGGTATTTGGTCAATCTCGGATGCGTCAATAAAGTGAGCGGCGCGGACGTATATGTCGGAATGGCTTGTCTGCCTCTTCCGTATAATAAAAAAGCGGCGTTTTTAAGCAGCTTACTTGCTTTCGCGGACAGGGGGTGAAAAATGGATCGTTCTTTGATCGGGATGTTGTTTTCATTCGTTCTGTCGTTTGCCGC
>CACXDF010000279.1 GCA_902766325.1 uncultured Eubacteriales bacterium
ACACTATTCCAACGATTATACTTATTCCTACTATCAGGAAACGGTGGAAAACGAAGAAGCCGAAAAGGAGAAGGAATAAGTTATGAAACTGTTTGGAAAAGAAATGAACTTCTTTAAAAAGAAGCAAGAAGAAGATAAAAAGAGAGCGGCTGTCCTCGGCAGATTCTTGGACTTCGCCTCGAAAGAAGCATACAACTTGCTCCGCACGAATATACTTTTTTCGATTGCGGACAAGCAAGGGAAAGGTAAGGTCA
The DNA here is from genome assembly GCA_902766325.1 of uncultured Eubacteriales bacterium. Taxonomy (GTDB): domain Bacteria; phylum Bacillota; class Clostridia; order Christensenellales; family DTU072; genus CAG-1782. The sequence continues at coordinate 255 of CACXDF010000279.1, forward strand.
TCGGCATTACCAGCTCCATTCCGCACGAAGGGAAAAGCTATACCGCCATCAATCTTGCCTATTCGCTCGCTAAAGAAGGGCACAAGACGCTCCTTATCAGCGCCGACATGCGTAAGCCGAGCATCGAAAACACCATCGGCATCAAACCGAAATTCGGTCTGTCCAGTATCCTCGTCGGAGAAGAAGGCGACGCCGTCATCCCGAGCGGACTGCACGATAATTTGATGCTCTTGCCCGCCGGCATCATACCGCCCAACCCTTCCGAATTGCTCGGTACGGAGCGGATGAAAGACCTTTTGGATAAATGCGCGGAGGAATATCCTTACGTTATCGTAGACCTCCCGCCCGTCAACGTCGTCGCCGACGCGCTCGTCGTCAGCAAGTTTTTGGACGGTATCGTCGTGATCGTGCGTCACGGCATGACGAGAAGAAAAGAACTGGTCGAGGCTATCAAAAAACTGAAGTACGTTCAGGCCCATATACTCGGCATCGTCTACAATGGCTATAACCACGGCCGCGGAAAGAACTACAAAGGTTCTTATTACAAAAAGTACGGTTACAAAAAACACTACTCTTCTTATTATTATAAGGATAGTAAAGAAAATAAAAATAAAGAAAACAAATAATCATCACCTTAAAAGAGAAAAGGAAAGGAGAGAATTATCATGGAAAAGACGAAAAAGCTTCTTGCGTACGTAGTCGTTTTTGCAGCGGTGCTCACTCTGCTGTTTGCCGGTGTGACCATTCAAGCAAACGGCGCTTTGGCCGCCGGCAGCCCGGAGATCTCCATCGAAACCGTTTACGGCTTGGATGGCGTCGAGTTGACCGCCGGTAGCGTAAAGATCACCGTTCCCGTTGAAAGACAGGAGCAGGAAAATCTGAAGCAGGAAAAGAAAGAGATCGAAAAAGGTCAAATCAGCTTGACTGCCAAGAGCCAGCTCAACGAGATTGCCAAGAGCTACGATGCCGACGCCGACTATGAATCTATGGTTTACAGCGATCCGTTGATCGTTACGCTGACCGGTTCCGCCGCAAGCGGCGCTAAGGTCACCTTCGACCTGTCCGGCTACGCTGCCCCGGTTGACTTCGTTCTGTTCAAGAAGAACGGCAACACCAATTGGGAAGTCGTACTGCCCGAAACCGCAGCTGCCGGCGCAGCCAACGCTGCCGGAGCCAACGATTCCATCACCGTTCGGTTGACCGGGTCCGGTTCCGTTATGTTCGGCGGTTTCTCCCAGGCCAAGGCCGACGAGATCAAGGCTGCCAAGCCCTCCAAAGACGGTACCAAATGCGACTGCTGTTCCGATAATTGCCCCTTCTGCTACTATCTTTGCAAAGACGGCAAGTGCTACTGCTGGACGATGTACGTTGTGATCGCCCTCGCGGTTGTATTCATTATCCTCATTATCGTTCTCGTCGTTGTTAAGTCCAAGGCGAAGAAGAAGGCTGCTGCGAAGGAAGAAGAAGAAATCGTAGCCGCAGAGGAAAAGAAGGAAGAAGAAGTCAAGCCCGAGGAGTAATCCGACGGCCCTTTGACCGAAGCATAAGCTGAGTAATTGTATGTCAAGAGATAGTCTGACGACGGTCCTGAAGGTCGTCGCGGTGATATTGTTATTTTGTATTTTCGGTGTCAGCATCCTGTTATTAGACAGGGTGCTGACCCCTAAAAAGCTCCCCGCGGAAACGTTTGAACAGGCAAGAGCGAAATTGATGTCCGCCGAATTCGACGGCGATTTTTATTTGCGCAAAAACGTTGAGACCTATCTGATCGCCGGGCTGGACAAATATGAAAACGACGAGATGGAATTCAGTTACGGCGGCCGCAACAACAATCAGGCCGATTTCATCGTTCTGCTCGTCGTAAACAAATCCGCTCGCCGGATCGACTTTATCAGCGTCAACCGCGACACGCTTGCCACGGTGGACGTCGTCACGAGCAAATACGATACGGTCGCCAAAACGAGGACCGAACAGATCTGTTTTGCGCACACCTATGGCGACGGCGGTTTGGAAAGCGGCAAAAACCTTTGCAAAGCGGTGGAACATCTTTTTTACGATAAGATCCGCGTCGATCATTTTTTGACGATGAAGATGGACGCCGTTAAGGCCATCACCGATTATCTCGAAGGCGTAAACGTTACTTTGGAAGAAAATGAAGATTTGTCTGCGGTCGATCCCGAATGGACCGCCGGAAAGACGATCGCATTAAACGGAGAAAACGCGCTTAAGTTTATTCGATATCGCGATACCGATACGGACGGAAGCAATGCCGGACGTATCGATCGCCAAAGTCGTTTTCTCAAAGAACTTTTAAAAACGGTAGGCGAAAAGAAGTGGAGCCAAAAGTATCTTCTCGGCGCCTACGAAGCCGTTTCCGATTATTCCGTCAGCGACTACGGTAACGTGGACGATCTGCTCGCGGATATGAATACGATCTTCGAGGCGTTCGGCATGTACGAATACGGGAAGATCGTGAACTTAGTCCCCGCAGCAGGCGAAGGCGATATCGATTACGGCCATTACGAAAGCAGAGAGACCTACCAAAAGATATCCGACGCTTTCATCCTCAACGAAGACAATTTCAAGAAGCTTGTCATCAGTACCTTTTTCAGAAAAATAGACGATACGAATAAGGATTAAGATATGATAGACGTCCACTCTCACGTGCTCCCCAAAATGGATGACGGCAGTAAGAGCGTGGAGGAGTCTGTCGCTTTAATCGAATCGGCATATAAGCAGGGCGTCGAAGCGGTTTTCGCGACGCCCCATTTTTATCCCAAACGCGACGATCCCGAAGATTTTTTGAAGCGTCGCGCCCGCAGCGCAAACGCATTGTTCTCTTCGGAAAACGAAATATTGGACCGTATCCCTGTATATTTGGGTGCGGAAGTCGCCTTTTTTTACGGCATGTCCCGTTTCGACGGTTTGAGCGATTTTTCTCTCGGCGGCTCCGATC
>CACXDF010000280.1 GCA_902766325.1 uncultured Eubacteriales bacterium
ATCGGATGATGACGCGCAAGGCGCGGGAGCGATAAGCGCAAAATGCGATCTGAAACTGAAAGGAAACGGCATCCTCGTTATCGAGGCGAATTATAATAACGGCGTGCACACCTCCAAGGATCTGACGATCAAGAATCTGTCTTTAAAAGTGACCGCCGTCAACAACGCGTTAAAAGGTAAAAAGTCCGTTACCATAGAGAGCGGGACCGTCGTTGCGATCTCGACGAAAGGCGACGGAATAGAAACGGAAGACACGGACGTATCCTCCAAAGGCAAACAGCGCGGTACGATCACGATCGCCGACGGCATGGTAGCAGTCTACGCGGCGGGCGACGGCGTTCAGGCAAGTTATAATTTCGTGATGGACGGCGGCAGCTTGTCCGTTTACACCGGATCATACAGTTCTTATACGGCGAGCGGAGCCCAAGTCGACTCTTATAAAGGTATAAAAGTCGGCAACGAATTGACGGTAAACGCCGGTTCGATCGCGGTGCATTCTTACGACGACGGTTTGCACGCCGACTACGGAGAAGCGTTGGAAAACGGTGCTACGGGTCAAGGTAACGTCACCGTAAACGGCGGCAAAATCGAGATCGTAGTTTATTCTCCGACCAAGTCGACCTTCGGCGGCAGAATGGGCCCCATGGGTCGCGGAGGATTCGGCGGTTTCGGCGGTCAACAGGAAGTAACGGGTAGCGACGCCATCCACGCAGATAACACGCTTACCGTTACGGGCGGTACGATCGTGATCGACAGCGCGTACGAGGGACTGGAAGCAAGTCATATCGTAATATCCGGCGGGGATATATCGGTTTATGCGACCGACGACGGCGTCAACGCTTGCACAAAGATAACGAACAGTCCTACCATACTTGTTTCGGGCGGCTATCTGTTCGTGACCGTACCGACGAGCGGAGATACGGACGGCATCGACTCGAACGGAACGTATAAGCAGACGGGCGGCGTCGTGATCGCTTGCGGTCCGGGTAGCGCGTCCGGCGGTATGGGTGGCGGCGCATGGGCTTTGGACACCGACAGGGGAGTGACTTTGACGGGCGGTGCGTTGATCCTTTTCGGCGGAATGGAAAATACGCCTTCTATATCCGGCGTGACCAAGACCGTTTGTTCGTCCGGTAACGTGTCCGCGGGTTCGCATACCGTTACGGTCGGAGAAGAAAGCTATACGGTGGAACTGAAGTACGCTACGGGCGGTTGCGTGGTCTACGGCGCCGGAAAAGCGACTTTGAAGTGACAGAGGGAGGCCTAAAATGACGAGCATTAACAAACCGATCGAAGTAATGAAGCGATACGAAATGAAGTACGTTCTTTCCCCCCGGCAGACGGCTTTTTTAAAGGAACGCCTGATGGGACGGATGTATGAGGACAGGTACGGTCTGACGTCCATCGCGTCGCTGTACTACGATACTCCCGATCGCCGTTTGATACGCGCGTCGATGGAAAAACCGCTTTTTAAAGAAAAGATACGCTTGCGTTCTTACGGCATCGCCACAAACAGCAGTCCGGTCTATCTGGAGCTGAAACGTAAAACGGGCAGTATCGTCTATAAAAGGCGCGTTTCGACCACCATTCCGAACGTCAACGATTTTTTTGCAGGGAAAGGGGAGATCGGAAAAGACGGACAGATATCGAGAGAGATATCTTATTTCAGAGACTATTATAAAGAGCTCGTTCCGTCTTGTCTGATCATATACGACAGGGTCGCTTATTACGAAAAAGACGGCGACCTGCGCTTAACGATCGATCACGATCCGCGTTTTCGGACGAGAGACCTCGATCTTACCACCTCGATGGAAGGCGAGTCTCTTTTGCCGCCGGGTAATACGATCTTGGAGATCAAAGTACAAGAAGCGATGCCTTTGTGGCTGTCTACCGTTCTTGCGGAAGGAGAAATATACAAAACGAGCTTCTCCAAATACGGAGAGGCATATAAATGGCAGGCGTTAAAACGCGCCGAATAATCTTTGGAAGGTGTAATTATGAAAATATTCGAATCTGTTTTTCAAAGCGGGACCGATATCAAAGCGGTTGCTATC
>CACXDF010000281.1 GCA_902766325.1 uncultured Eubacteriales bacterium
AAACAGTCTCTTTCACGTCGTTCGGCAGCCCGATATTCATTATTGGGACGGTAGGCGTAGCTATGTTAAAAAGTAAGCCGTTCGGTTTTATTCTGCTTGCCGCGCATTATTTCGGCACGATCTGCAACGGATTATTGTATCGCGGGAAAAAAAGCGAACGAAGGTCGGTTTTTCTTCCCGGGGCGGCGGGTGGGGACCTCTTAAACAAAAGTATGACCGAGACTCTCCTTTCCATCGGGATCGTAGGCGGTTTTATCGTGCTTTTCAATCTCCTTATCGATATGGCCGATCAAACGGAATTGTTATCTCCCCTCGTCTGCTTCCTTTCTCTCCTAAAAATACCTTCCCGTCTCTCCGAAGGCTTTTTGTTCGGATTAATAGAAATGACGCGGGGTTGCAAAATACTGTCCGATCTTTCTCTTCCCACGCGGTTCCTTCTCCCGGCTTGCTCCTTTCTGCTAACTTTCGGCGGATTGAGCGTTACCTTTCAAAGTCTGACTTATTTGAGCAAAATAAAAATATCCCCCGCGTACTATCTTCTGACGAAGTTGACGCAGGGGATACTATCGGCGATATTCGCTTTTTTACTCTGTTCGTTATTCGGTCTTTAATTTCTCTTTTACAACCTTAGTGGCGTTATCGACCCACTTAGAAGCCTCTTCGAGATAATTGCTCACGGTGGTAAGTACGACGGAGACGTTTTGTTCCAGCTCTTTTTCCATCGCCTTTTTATTCTCGGCGGCTTGCATAATGATCTTTTCGGCGCGCACTTTGGCCTCCTTCATCGCCATGCTGGTATCGATCATACCCGCTTTGCGTTGCTCGGCAAGATCAATGATCTCCTGCGCCTCTCTTTTGGCCTGACGGATTTGCGCCTCGCCTGTTGCCTGCGGCAAAGCGATACGGATCCGTTCCACAAGATTCAGAATGGTATCGCGGTCGACGATAACGCCGTTCCCGATCCATGCCTTCTTACCCTCTTTTACTTCCGTTTCGATATAACTGAGCAATAATCCGATATCTTCCATTTTCATCCTCCGTTCTTTAATAAAGAGATCACGTTGTCGTTGACCATATCTTCTATGCTTGATCCGTCCTTGATCCGACGTTTGACTTCCGTCGAACTGATATCCGCCCTTTCCGCGTCGAAAATAACGGTCTCCACGTCGCCGTGCTTTTTATTGTATTCCGCCATTTCTTTTTCATAAGCGGCGTCTTTTTCGTTTCTCACGCCTCTTACTATATATTTTATACCGCGTTTTTTGCAATAGTCAACTGTCATTCCGTCGAAAAATTCCACCCGGAAACGTTTTTTATACTCGGAAAGCGACAACCTGATCATTTTTTCGCGCTTTTCCACGCTGTAAGTCGCCTCTTTGTCGGGATTGATCAAAATGCAGATATACACGAAATCGAACCTTTCGAGGGCTTTTTTTACAAGATAGGCGTGTCCGTCGGTAAACGGGTCGAAGGTTCCGGTAAGAACGCATTTTTTATAATTACGGAAAACGTCGTAACTGACTTTGCCGAATTTCTTCGTGTCGGTGCAAACGAAACACGGCGAATCGGTCTCGCCGTTATCCGTCAAGCGTTCGGAAATCAAAATCCCGTCTTCCTTCAAGAGCCCGCCTTTTTCTATCTTCTCCATAGCCTTGACGGTCAATCCGGAAGCGTACGGCGGATCGCAAAGGATCACGTCGCATTTGACTCCGCGAGAAGAAAGCAAGCGGATGCAATCGGAATAATCGCCCTTATACAGCTCGTACTCCTTTTTATCGCAAAAAGACAGATTCTTGACCAAAAGATCGAGAGATTTAGAATTACAATCGCAAAAATAAACCTTTTGCGCTCCTCTGCTGAGCGCTTCGATGCCCAACGCGCCCGTTCCGGAAAAAAGATCGAGCACGACCCCGCCGTCCACGTGTTGTTGAACGGTGGAAAAAACGGACTCTTTTACCTTATCGGTGGTCGGACGAATATCGTACGTTTCGGGTGCGATCAAACGCCTTCCTTTATACTTACCGCTGATTACGCGCATTATTTACCCAACCTTTCTTTATTGCGATTGATGAGACATCCGGCTTTGATGATGCTCTTTTCTTCTTCGGTGAGCGGGTCCATCTTGAGTTCGACGGCATACTTTTTACCCTCTCGCACGACGTAAGCGACGCATTTTCCGCTGTCCAGAACGTCTTTCGCGTCCGGTACGACGATGATATCGCCGCATTGAAGTGGTACTTTATTATCATACAAATACGGGAGCATACCCCAGTTGATAAGGTTACTGCGATAACGCTTGGTCGCGTATTCTTTCGCGAGGTTGGCTACGCCGCCGAGCACTCTCTGACAACTCGCCGCCTGCTCTCTCGCGCTTCCGTCGCCCGGTTTGACGGCATAA
>CACXDF010000282.1 GCA_902766325.1 uncultured Eubacteriales bacterium
GGCTCCATGATGGGAAGCGGCGGCGCCATCGTTATGGACGAAGATAACTGTATGGTCGACGTCGCCAAGTTCTATATGGAATTCATTTGCGACGAGTCCTGCGGCAAGTGCTCTCCCTGCCGTATCGGCACCAAGAGAATGCTCGAGACCTTGACCAAGATCACCGAAGGAAAGGCTACGATGGACGACCTTACTAAGTTGGAAGAACTGGCGGCCAACATCAAGAGTAACTCTCTTTGTGCTCTCGGTCAGACGGCTCCCAACCCGATCCTTTCTACGTTAAAGGCTTTCAAGGACGAATATATCGCTCATATCGTGGACAAAAAGTGCCCCGCTCACGTTTGCAAGAGCTTGATGAAGTACGACATCGACAAAGAAAAGTGTATCGGATGCGGACTTTGCGAACGTCAATGCCCCGTTTCCGCGATCACCAAGACCGATTACGTTGCGCCCGGACACAAGTTGCCCTCCCGCGTCATCGACGACAGCAAGTGCGTCAAGTGCGGTCTGTGCATGGCTTCTTGTAAGTTCAAAGCTATATCCAAGAAATAAGAGAGGTAAGTGTAATTATGGCAAAAGTAAATATCAAAATCGAAGGAATTCCGTTTCAAGTAGACGCGGGATTGACCATATTGGAAGCGGCTAAGCAATGCGGCTTCGAGATTCCCTCTCTTTGTGCGTTCAATCACGGAGAGTGCTCCAAGGCGTCCTGCCGTGTTTGCCTTGTCGAGGCTACCGGAGCGAGAGGCCTGGTCGCGTCCTGCGTGTACCCTGTGGCCGAAGGAATGGAGATCAAGATCTCTTCTCCCAAAGCGGTAGCCGCCAGAAGAGTCTCGGTCGAACTTCTTCTTTCCAACCACAACCGCAACTGCCAGGAATGCGATAAGAACGGCAAGTGCGAATTGTTGCACGTGGCTAAGATCACCGGCGCGCAAGAAGACAAGTACGTCGGCGAAAAGACCCCCGTTACCGTCGATATGCTGACGCCCACCATCAAGAGAGACACCAGTAAGTGCGTTCTCTGTGGAAGATGCGTAGAAAGATGCAAAAACGCCCACGGCATCGGCGTCCTCGGCTTCGAGAACAGAGGCTTCAAGACCATCGTCGCTCCCGCCGAGAACAGAAGTTTCATCAACTCCCCCTGCATTATGTGCGGACAATGTATCAACGTATGCCCGACCGGCGCTCTTATGGAAGCGTCCGAGATCGACAAGGTCGACGCCGCCATGGCGCAAGGTAAGTACGTCGTCGTACAAACGGCTCCGGCTGTCCGCGCCGCTCTCGGCGAAGAATTCGGAATGAAGATCGGTACTCCCGTCACCGGGAAGATGGTCGCCGCTCTTCGTAGACTCGGCTATAAAAAAGTATTCGATACCAACTTCAGCGCCGACCTCACCATTATGGAAGAGGCGACCGAACTCTTGAATCGTATCAAGAACGGCGGTACGCTGCCGATGATCACGTCCTGCTCGCCCGGTTGGGTCAACTATGCCGAATACTACTATCCGGATCAATTATCCCATCTGTCCACCTGCAAATCTCCTCACGAGATGTTCGGCGCGATCCTGAAGAACTACTATGCCGCTAAGATCGGCGTCGATCCTAAGGATATGTTCGTCGTCTCCATCATGCCTTGCTCCTGCAAAAAGTTTGAGAAAGGTCGTCCGGAGATGGAAAACAACGGTCTGCGCGACGTAGACGCAGTGTTGACCACGAGAGAACTCGGCAGAGTGATCCGTCGCGCCGGTATCATGTTCGATCGCTTGCCCGACGAAGACTTCGATAACGACATCGTTCATGACTACAGCGGCGCCGGCGTTATCTTCGGCGTGACCGGCGGCGTCATGGAAGCCGCTCTTCGTACCGCTTACTTTGTGCTCACCGGTAAGGAGAGAGAAGGGGTCGTCTTTAACGAAGTCCGCGGATTCAAGAATATCAGAGAAGCCGAATTCGAGCTCGCCGGCAAGAAAATTAAGGTTGCCGTGACCAGCGGTATGCGCGGAGCCAAAGTCCTCCTCGATCAGATCCGCGAGGGCACTTCTCCCTATACCTTCATCGAGGTCATGGGTTGCCCCGGCGGTTGCATCAACGGCGGCGGACAACCGTACGTGCGCGAAGTATTCCTTCCCAACGAAGACGCCGACATTATGGACACTTATATGCAGAAGAGAGCCAACGCTCTTTACAGCGAAGACGAAAGACAAACCGTCCGTCAGTCTCACAACAACGTCCAGATCCAGGCTCTGTACAAAGAGTTCCTCGGCGAGCCCAATTCTCACCTCGCTCACGAACTGCTTCATACCCACTACAACGCCAACAGACCGCGTTTCGACTGATAGCAGGGTAATAAACCATAACAAAAAAAGGTCGCTTTCGAGCGACCTTTTTAAATATGGTTTTTTACATTGATACCGTTTTTCGGCATTCTGTTTACGACAGCTTTTTTATTATCAACCTCGTACGATCGTCGCATCGTCGGCTTCTATCTTGCCGCATTTTTTTGCAATGACGAGGGGTTTACCGCGGAAAGAGTAGGTGTTGTTACGGAAAACGACGTTGTCGGCGAATCTGCCGTCAAATATGATCTTATCGTCGAAAGAGCAGTTTTCGACGGTGATATTCTTGTGATAGTAGGGCGCGGATCTCGTTGGCGCGACCTCCGGACAGCAATGGATGCGGACGTGTTTGCCGACGAAGCGACAATTGCGGACGGTAAAGTCGGTACAGGGCGAGGACTCGTACCAGTACGTCGTATCTCCGGTCAGCCAAAAGGGGAGCTCGCTCACGCAGTTTTCGATCAGCACTTTGCCGCGGGTCTGGAAACGGAGATGGGTATTTGTTTTCCCAAAAACGCAGTTTTTCATCGTCAAGTCGACCTGCGCGGAGATATCTTCGATCAGGTCGCCTTTTTCGCCGGTTACCGGCCGGTCGAGTTTCAGTTTATATGTGCCTGGGGTAAGCATAGAGATTTTTTTGATCGTGTATCTATCCCTTACGTCCATAGTCTTGCCGCGGTTGACGGTGATCTCGTCGCCTTCGCGCAAAGGAAAGTAATAGGTGTGAGAAATAGGTCCATTTTCGTCCGAAAAAGCCAGACTGCCGATTTTGACGAAGACGCTGTCGCCGTCCGTTTTTTGCAACAAAAAATAATTCCCGTGAATATTCAACGCGTCGTCGATCATGCCTTCGAAAATACAGTCGTTCATAATAAGGCTTCCCGAACAGGCGAAGGTATGAAGGCCGTCGGCGGCGTTGCTTACGAATCCATGCGATTTTTCGTCGTATGTAAACAGTAATTTATTCAGCGTGACGTTATGACAGCAAAGGGGCACGATGCCCATGCCGGAACCGTTTACGATGCGGAA
>CACXDF010000283.1 GCA_902766325.1 uncultured Eubacteriales bacterium
AAAAAATCACAGTTTACGGCAGACCGTAAACGAAAGAGGTGTAATTATGCAAAAAGATATCCAACCTGCCTACAAAATCGTAGACGTGACTTGCGCTTGCGGCGCTAAGTTCAAGATCGGCACGACCAAAAACGTCGATACGCTTAAAGTCGAAATCTGTTCGCAATGCCATCCCTTCTATACCGGTAAAGTAAAGAATACGCAGAGCGGCGGCAGAATAGAGCGTTTCAATAAGAAGTTCGGCGCCAACTCCTTGAAATAATTTCATAAAGTAGCGTTTTTCGTATTGTTTCGATAGGGAGGTTGCCACACAGGTGAGGGTAAGCTCCTTACCGAACGAAAAAAGAGGCAATATCCCGACGACGGGATATTTCTTTTTATTAGGATCGAGGTTTTGACATTGAAAAAAAAGTGTGTGAGTTCGATAGGCGGACAAGCTGTTCTGGACGGCGTAATGATGCGTGGCCGCGGAGCCATGGCCATCGCCGTGCGCGCTGCCGACGGCTCTATCATGGTCGAGTCCGAGAGACTGAAGACCACCCCCGCGCAAAAAGTTATTTCTAAGATACCCGTAGTCAGAGGCATCGTTAATTTTGCCAAGTCGCTTGCCGTGGGTATGCGTACCACGACTCGTTCGACCGAGGTTTTCGGTATGGACGACGAGGAACCGACTAAGTTTGAAAAGTGGCTTGCAAAGACCTTTAAGATCGATATTATGGACGTCGTTACGTTCGTCGGTATCGTCCTGGGCGTTATTCTCAGCATCGGTCTTTTCGTGATCATTCCCAACCTGATCGCGTGGGGCGTCTTTCAGATACCCGGTCTTCCCGATATTCAGAGTCCGTTTGTCAAGAATATCGGCGCGGAGGGGTATAGTTTTTGGCAGAACTTCGGTTATAACGTCCTCTATAATGTTATTTCCGGATTTATGAGGGTGCTCATTTTCGTCGGGTATATCGCGTTGATCTCCAAGATGAAGGACATACACCGTTTATTCATGTATCACGGAGCCGAACACAAAACGATAACCTGCTTTGAGCACGGATTGGAATTGAATCCCAAGAACGCGCAACAGTTTACTACGGCGCACGACAGATGCGGTACGACGTTTATGTTTATCGTCATGATCGTGTCCATTCTGTTCTTTACCGTCTTGCCCGTCGATATGCTTGTTCCCGTTCAAGGCGCCGTTTTGCAGGTGGTCGTCCGCGTCCTCATCAGACTTGCGCTCATCCCCGTCGTCGCCGGCGTTTCGTACGAGTTTTTGAAGTGGTTCGCAAAATACGATAATCTTTTTGCCCGCGCTTGTAAGAAACCCGGTCTGCTCCTTCAAAAATTGACGACGAGAGAACCGGAAGACGACATGATAGAGGTGGCCATCGCCGCTTTTAACGAGGTTATGGAATTGGAAGCCGATCCCGCTCGTCCGACGCGGAAGTTCGAGTTTTTTACCACGCCCGAACGGATCGTGAAAAAGATGGAACTGACGCTCGAAAGCAAAGAAGAGGCCGAACTGATCGCAATGTTCGTGTCGGGCGCAAAAAACCGTACCGAACTGTACGACGGACGCCGTATCACGAAAGATCAACAGGACCGCGCTTACGCATACGCCGATCGTTGCAGGAAAGGAATGCCCATTCAATACGTACTCGGCACGGCTTGCTTTTATGGATATGATTTCGTGTGCGACCAACGCGCCCTTATCCCTCGGCAGGATACCGAACGCCTCGTTGAAGAAGCGATAAAAGAAATCAAGGCGAGAGAAAACGCCGAAGTGCTCGATATCTGCACCGGAAGCGGCATCGTCGCCATTACCGTCAAGAAAGAAACGAACGCGACCGTTACCGCGTCCGACATTTCGTCCGACGCATTACAACTCGCCGGGATCAACGCGTCCAGATTGAACGCGGATATCACGTTCAAGCAGGGCAGCTTTTTTACGCCGCACCGCGGAAAGAAATTCGACGTGATCACGGCCAATCCCCCGTACATTCCGGGCGGTCAGATCGCGGAATTGGATAAAAAAGTAAAAGACTACGAACCGCGCCTCGCTCTCGACGGCGGTCCGGACGGACTCGACGCTTATCGCGACGTATGCGCGCAGGCGAAGGATTACCTTAAAGAAGGAGGCGTCCTTTTGCTTGAAGTCGGCGTCGGTCAGGCGGAAAAGGTGGCGGAGATGTTACCGGAGTACGACGTTCGGTTCGTTTTCGACTATAACGATCCTCCCATTAAAAGAGTGGTCGTCGCAAAACTAAAAACGGATAATAAGGAAGAATAATGTTTGAAAGACTCGAATATATGGAAAAGAGATACGAAGAGTTGGAAAGACTGATTTCCGACCCGGACGTTGTCGCTCGCAGAGAGGAGTGGCAACGTCTTTGTAAAGAACACGCCGCAATGGAAGAAGTCATCGGCGTATATCGTTCGTACCTTAAAGCCTGTAAAGAAATGGAAGACTGTAAAGACATGATGAACGGCGACGAAGCCGACATCAAAGAGATCGCCGAAGCGGAATACTACGATCTGAAAGACAAATGCGAAGAGTACGTCCGTCAAATGAAGATCCTTCTTTTGCCGAAGGATCCCATGGACGAGAAAAACGTCATTATCGAGATCAGAGGCGGCGCCGGCGGCGACGAAGCGGCGCTTTTTGCGACCGAACTTGCGCGTATGTATCATCGTTTTGCCGAACGTATGCGTTGGAAGATGGAAGATATCGACGTCAGCGAGACGGAACTGGGCGGTATTAAAGAGGCCACTTATATGATAAAAGGTCAGGGCGCGTACAGTAAGCTGAAATACGAGAGCGGCGTTCATAGAGTGCAAAGAGTGCCGGAGACCGAATCGCAGGGCAGGGTGCATACTTCTACCGCGACGGTCGCCGTTTTGCCGGAAGCGGACGAAGTGGACTTCGAGATCAACGAAAAAGATCTTAAGATCGACACCTATCGAAGCGGCGGCGCCGGCGGACAAAACGTAAATAAGGTCAGCTCGGCGGTCCGTATCACCTATCTTCCGCTCAATCTCGTCGTTGCCTGTCAGGACGAAAGAAGCCAGCTGAAGAACAAAGAAAAGGCTATGAACGTCCTGAAAAGTCGTTTGTACGACTATTATCAAGGTCAAAAGGACAGCGAGTACGCCGCCAATCGTCATATGCAGATCGGTACCGGAGATCGTAGCGAACGTAT